>NZ_JBDGQZ010000051.1:31469-33101 GCF_042218505.1 Halobellus sp. | reverse complement strand
TGCGTTGTTCCGGAGCTTGGGATTATCGGCGTCGAACAGGGTCGCGACGTCGTCGACGATATCGACGGCGATGCTCGGATACTCGCCCACGATCCGGCCGAGGCCCGCGGTCGCGTTCAACCGAACGCTGTCGGACAACGAGTCACGGAGGATGACTTCTCCAAGTGTCTCGGCGACCGGTTTGACTTCTTCCGGATACTCGCGCGTGATCCGCGAGAGTGCGTACACCGCGTACTGGAGTCCGTCGGCGTCGTCCTCAATGATCGTTGCAAGCGACGGAACGGCGTCCACAGCATCCTCGGGGTCTTCCTCAGCAATCGCGGCGATACATCTGGTCGCTTCACGCCTGACAGAGACAATGTTCGACTGCAGATACGGGACGAGTTCGTCGGTGAGCGGAGCGATCGCCCCCGGATCGGCATCACCAATGGCGCGGAGCGTGGCCAGCACGTCGGCCCGAGCGGGTAGCTCGTCACGTGCCAATAGTGACCGGAGGATTGGAATCGCCGGCGTACAGTCCTCTGGGCGCACTGCCGCCACCCGACGGAGTGCCTGGACTGCGTCCTTCTCCCGGAACAGATCAACGTCTTCGCGGTCCAGAAGCGCGAGGATCGATGAGATACGGACCGCCTCTGGATGCACATCGGCGAGCCGGCGGAGCCCAGTGGCCTCCTCGGCAGGCGTCTCTGCGCCCGCCGTGTACAGATTCGGTGGGGGGTCAACCACTGAGAGCAACTCGATTGCGTCGACGGAAACGGTGAAGTGATCACTATCGGGGGCGAGCAGCGTGCACTGGAGCGCCGGCGCTGCCGAGGGGCGTTCGAGTGTCACCGCGTGGAGGGAGACGTCGTGGCACAGCTGCGTTCGTTCCGCCCCATCGTCGATGTATGTGAGTTCGAATCCGGACGCATCGGCGTGGTCGTCGAGAAACGACGACAGCATCGACGCGTTCGCAGGCATAATTCCGGCAGACGTCGGGAGTCCACCGTCGGTCATTAGGTCACGAACCCACGGGAGGTCGGGATGGATGTCTCCCCGTTCGACCGCGGGAACGAACTCCCAAGCGTGGTAGTGCTCCCACCCGTCGACATCACTCAAATCGAGGTCGTCGACAACGACGTAGCCGTCCGCGTCCGGGTGCAGGTCAGCGGCGAGTGATAGCCGCTCGCGCCGGAGCGGGAACTGCTCGTACCGACCATCGGGCTGTTTCTCGCCGAGCCACTCGTCCCAGTCATCGGGGTGGCGGCCGACGATGTCGACGACACCCGGAATTGCGGCCTCCTCGGCCAGCGTCTGATTCCCGATAGCGTAGACCGCGTGCGGCGTCTCGTGGGCGAGATGACGCACCCACTCCAGCGGGACGGCGTCGTGGCGGGGATGTGGATTCACGTCGACAGTCCAGTCACGGTCGAACGCGAACACGAGCATTAGTCACTCACCTCGTTCGGCGTCGCGGGCGCCTGCTGACACAGTGTTTCCAGGAGTTCCACCTCCTGCTGCATCGACTCATCATCCACAGCCGCCATCTCATCTGCGAGGTAGCTGCGAAGCTGGTCGAACCGCTCGGTATATCGATCAGGAACGACCAACGGCACGGACTCGCGCTCGTGCTGGCCGCGCTGGTCGGGGAGC
>NZ_JBDGQZ010000051.1:0-31369 GCF_042218505.1 Halobellus sp. | reverse complement strand
AGGAACGACCAACGGCACGGACTCGCGCTCGTGCTGGCCGCGCTGGTCGGGGAGCCGCGTGGGATCGTCGCTCCCACGGGCAGCCGGGCGCCGGCAGGCGCCCGGCGACAGCCAGTCGTCGACGCCAGTCGCGGCGTCAGCGCGGTCGTGGAGGTCAGCTGCCCACGTCCGGAGTTCGCGAGCGTACCTGGCGAGCGCGACGGCCTTCCGGACGCCCTCATAGGCGTATGTGCTGGACTCGTCGGGAACGTCGACGGTAACGCGCTCGGTGTACTCACCACCGTCCCGTTCCGTCCACGAGGCGACCAGATCGAGATCGGCGTCCGAGCTCGTCTGCTCGAGGCGGACGAGGACGACGCCGCCCCGAGCTTCGCCATCCTGCTTGGCGGAGGGAAACAGCGTCCCGACATGCATCAGGCGGTCGGTCGCGGCGTCCGCGGACGGCGACCCGTGAACGGCCTCGATCTCGTAGCCGTCTGCGTCGAGGTCGAGGTTCAGGTCGTACACCAGCGGGGTAACCATATAGTCGAACTCCTCGCCCAGCCGACGCTCGAACTCTGCGGCCGAGTGGATGAAGTAGTGGTTCGCCCCACGGATGCCCGACAGAGTGTCCGCTAGCTCCGCGTTCGCGTCCAGCCCCATCCCGACGAACGTCGTGTGGACGCCCTCGGCGGCCGCGTCCGCGAACAGCTGCGTGAGTTCGCTGTCCCCCGTCGTCCCCGTGTTCGGCATCATGTCGGTCAGAAAGACGACACGGCGCTCGACGTCAGGACTGGGCGTCCCGCCGACCAACATGTCGACAGCCGCCTCGAACCCGTCCGCGAGGTTCGTACTGCCGCCAGCAGCGATCTCGCGGATGTGGCGACGGATCGCAGGCATATCCGTCGTTCCGACATCACGGAGGGGTTTCGCGACGTGGGCGCGGTGGTTGTAGAGGACGACGCCCAGGCGGTCCTCGGCGCGGAGCTGCTCGGTAAGCGCGCACAGCGACTGGGTCGCCGCGTCGAGCTTCGTCGCCGCGTCGTCCTCGGCCTCGTGCCTGCGGCCGTGTTCGTCGTAGTAGTACGCGTCGAAGGCGCTGTCCATCGACCCGGAGACGTCGAGGACGGCGACGAGATCCAGCCGCGGTCGTTCGAACTCGTCGACCGAGAGCGTCGAATCCAGCCCCACCGATAGGTAGCGCTCGGTCTCCCCACTGATCGGGTGGTCGCTCACGGCAGCCGCGTAGCGCGGCGCGAACAGGGCGTCCGATTCGGTCCGCGTGCCCGTCTCGAAGTGATAGTCGTAGAACAGCCCCTCGTCGCTGATCGCCTCCGGCTGTGGCGTATACCCGTTCGCGACGTTTTCCCGAAAGTTGGCCACGTCTTTCGCCCCGCCAGCGGCGAGTCCGACCGTCTCCGGGCTCGCCATGTCCGCACTTGCTGGCGCCGGTGATGCGCTCTCCATCACCTGATTTTCGAGCATCTGATCGGCCTCGGCGGTCTCCCGAAGTTCGTACGCGTCGACGTGGCGCCCACAGGACGCACAGACGTAGTCGGGTGGGGTGACCGACCTGTCGTCGTCCATCGGCGTCCAGTCGTCGACGAGCGAGCGGTCCTCCCGAACGCGACGGACGGTCGCTCTGGTATCGATGATTCCGAACGATTCGTCGAGGGAGAGCTGTGACGCAGCCTGCGTGACGGCTGCTCCAGCTGCATCGACGACCTGTCCCGGTCGAAGCCGTCCTCCGCAATCAGGACACTCAGCCCTGATGTCGTCTGCTGAGGTGACAGGGGCAGCGCCCAGCAGCCCCGAGATACGGTGAGTTGCCCCGGTTTTCAGGCCCAGGAGCGCCTCGCTGTCAGGCGTGGCGACTACCGTGAACTGCTTCCCCGATTGATCGACGACCAGCAAGCGGTGGACGTGTTCTCCGTCGCAGTCGATGGCTCGCTGCGTGATGAACTCGACCGCGATGTCGTGACGTTTCCCATCCTCGATGTCGGCGTACGTTGTATCCATAGTATCTGTGTGGCCTGTCGTTCCCCGGACGGCCAGCGGGTGATTGATACCGGTGTGTTCGCTTTCCCCGGAAACGAGGGGGGTTACCGCCATTACGATGTGTCTTATCTTCCCCCTTTACGTACTAGTGTGCGACATAGTGATATAAATCCGTCGCCGAAAAGCAACACAGAGGAGAAATTAAGAATCAAAAGTGCATCGTATTGTTCTTTGAATCTGGTTCGGGGAGACGTTACGGTCTGAAGGACGGATTATTGGTAGGAATCACCGCTGTACTGTCGAGTATTAAGCCGGAACAATCATTGCGGAGGGCCTCATCGGTAAGTCAACACCTATGCCTATCGACGCTGGTGATGCTCTCGTCCGGGCGCTTCACAATCATAATCCGTGGTGGGAGCACGGGACGGAGGCATTCTCACTCCCGGCACGGCAAAAGAGCGATTTCTATCATCTCGCCCGTCCGGACGAGTCCGGCAGCCAGTTCGAGGATCAACCGCTTCTCGGCCTCGTTGGACGGCGGGGCGTCGGGAAAACCACGCTCCTCCACCAGTTCATTCACCATCGCATCGAGGCCGGTGATGATCCGGAACGATTCCTCTATCTTCCCTTCGACGCCGACCCGCTCTACCAACTCCAATCGGACGAACAGCTGCGACGCGCAGTTCGGTACTACGAGAGCAGGGTGCTCGGCCGCATCGAGGCAGACCACCCACACTTCATCCTAATCGACGATGTCCATCAGATCGAGCATCCGAACAAGCCGACCATCGACGGGTGGGGCGTCCCCGTCGCAGAATTGCTCGAGGACGTCCCGGGACGACACGTCGTCGTGACCGCCAGCGCCGGCATTCAACTCGAACGGGAACTCGAAAGCGTCGCGATGCCGGCCGAAGACTACGATGTCCAGCCCATTCTCCCCGAGAAGTTCCGGGACTACCTCTTCACGCTGTATCCGGATCTTGAGGAAGAAGACACTCGCGTGAGTCCCACCTCACTCCGGACCGGGGAGAACAGCCTGCCAGCGGCTCTCCAGAGTGGCGAGATCGAGTCACTCGTCGCAGAGCTTCGGCAGAAGTACGAGAAGGTTGCAGACGTCGAACGACGCATCCAGTCACAGGTCGTCGACTACCTCGCGATGGGCGGGACCATCAGCTACGACCTTGACGGCGCCGCCGAGTCGGCAGCGGACCTGACGGTGGATGACTACGCGCAGCTGCGCGAGGACGTTCGCGATGCCCTCTACCAGGAGGTTCCCGGCTTCGAATCGATTCAGACGATCGCAGATCTCGAACGCCTCTGTGCGCTCGCCGCCCGGAACCGGGGGGCCGAACCGTTCCGGTATCAGGACCTCGTCGAACTGTTCGACGTCGACCGGCGGACGATCGCCGATAGCTACCTTCCCGCCCTCGCAGAGCTATACCTGTTGACCGGCGTTACCGAATACGACAATAGCCGCCCCCGGTCGGTGCGACTCTACCTCCGTGACACAGGGCTGGTGACCGCGCTCGCCGACGGCGACGCCTCGACCGTCCGCAACGATTTTGACCGCGAGGCCGACCTGGCCCGCGTCGCGGCGTTCGACCACACGATGCGGTTCGCCTACGGGATCAACGCCATCCAGGGCAATGACGAGACGCCAGCCGTCCAGTATTGGCGCGGGCGAGAGGGTGAGGTCGACTTCGTCTTCGAGGTGGACGGAACCCCCGTCCCGATCGGACTAGCGTATCGGTCGCGCGAGCGTGAGAAGTCACTCGAGGCCGTTCGAGAGTTCGAAGAAGCATACGACGTGCCACTTGGATTCATCCTCGCTGGCGACACGGTTCGAGGTAGCGAACCAATTGAGGATGTCGGGGCAGGAATCGTCCAACTGCCGTACTGGCTGTACTTGCTTCTGTGCTAGATCACGACGTGAGATTGGAACGCGAGAGTGGCTGATCTCCGCCGCTAGTGCAACCTCTGGTTATTCGATGCAGGCGAGAGACAGCGGGCCGGGGAGGATACAAGAACAGTCATTGAATAAATGGAGAATAGAGGAGGAAGACGGCACGACGAGTCGGTTTCGAGCACGACCTTCTCAACGAACCCCAGTCCGAAATTCGTCAGCACGTATAACGTGCACCCACACCCGCCGTTCTATCGAACTCACCACTGTCCCTGCCGTCGGTTCTAACGACGACTACGTCTCCGCGCTCGAAAAGGGTGCCTGACAATATTGATGAGAGCAGTGGACGAGACAGCCTCGAATCTCGGGTAAAAAGATGATCGGCGATGTGTTCTGCCAGTCAGAGAACTACTCGGGTTCGCTCTCGACGGCAGTGTTCGATCCTGAGTCAGCGTCCCTGACAATCTTCTGAATTTCGTCGAAGGCGAGTGGGGAGAGGTCTCGCCGGGTACCAGTCTCCGTATAGAGAATACTGGCACTGACCTCGTGGTGAGGGTAGTGTTCGTCGGCGACGTGGTAGTAGACGCTGAGTTGCTTGCGGTATTCCGGTTCACCGTGCCGACCGCGATCAGTTTTGTAGTCGATGATCTCGACGCAGTCTGGCGTCAGATGGATGAGATCGACGATACCTGAGATGGTCACCCGCTCGCCGTTGACCGTGAGCGGCAGATACGCGTCCTCCTCGACTAACAACTCGCCGTCGAGGTCATCGAGGAGCTGCTTCACGTGCTTTTCGTCGGTGTTCCGTGGTTCAACGTCCTCACTGAGTGCGTACGCCTCGGCGAAGTCGTGGACCTGCGTCCCAAATTCAGTCCCTCTGCCGCCCTCAACGTCCTCGAAGACGTCGTCGCGCATAAGCGTATGTGGCGTATGGCCTCGTGGTCCCTCTGGAATCGGCATCTCGACCTGGAACGCAGTCTGTTCTGACTCCTCTTGCGTGGTCTCCACGGCATCGAAAGTGGCTTGTTCCACCTCAACCGGGAATTCGTCGATGAAGGTGTTCGGGTCCTCGCCAGCGGTGAAGACGACGTGGCTCTCGGCCCGCGTGATGGCGACATAGAGAAGTCGGCGTTCCTCGTCGTAATCGCGAGGCAAACACTTCTGGAGGACGTCGGTTTGCCAGTTGTCGTAGACGTGTGGCATCCCGTGCGCTTCCTCCGAGTACACCGTGCGTTGACACAAGCCGACCGGGTCGTCGTAGCGAATGACGCCACCACCACCGCCGCCTGGCGGGAATCGCCCGCTGTTCATGTTCGCGAGGATGACGATAGGGTACTCAAGCCCCTTCGTGGCGTGAATCGTCTGGACCGTCACTGAGTTCGTGCCGGCACCGGCGTGCACTTCGTGGGTACTCCCGGCCTCGATTGCACGTTCGATGAACCGGATGAGTTCGCCGCGCGTCTGTGTGGTCGCGTTGTAGACTGACTGGAGCGTGTGGAGGACCACGTCGGCGGTCGGTCCGTCGTAGTCGTAGCGAGCGAACACGCGCCGTGCGACGCCGCCGAGCGTCTCCATCGAACGCAGTTCCTCGCGGAACGACGCCATATTCTCGGGGGACGCCTCACGCTCGAGGATCGCGTCGATCTCGTCGAGGGTATAGCCCGATCGCTCGAGTACAACCGCCCAGCCGCGGTCGACGTCGTCTTCGAGGATGCGCAGCCAGGCGAGCAGGAGCTTCGCCTGGTCAGTTCGGAAGAGCTCGATACCACCCTCGTACGCCATCGGCAAACCGTACTCCTCGGCGGTCCCCAGCAACTCGCGCCCAAAGTCACGAGTTCGGGTTAGCACAGCGATGTCACCGTACTGCGGCGACTGGAGATCCCCGTCCTCGTCCTCGACACGGTAGTCCTCGTTGTCGACGATCTCCTGGATCTTCGCCAGCACCGCCTCCTGCTCCTCGTCGCTCTGGACGGCCTCGATGGTCGTGTTCTCGTGGTCCGCATTCGACTCCAGCGAGACGATGCGGTCGTCGACGGCATCCGTGTCGACCTCGTCGCGGTTGGCTGCGGGGACGCGCAGGGCGTGTTCGGAGAAGTCCAGGAGCGCCTGGGTGGAGCGGTAGTTCTCGACGAGTTCGATGGTGGTGACGGGCCTCGTCGGGAACGAGATGCGTTCGTGGTCGCTGTTCAGCTGGTCGACGAACCGATCGAGGCGGTCTTCGAACTCGACGATGTTGTCGACGTCGGCGTACTGGAAGCTGTAGATGCTCTGCTTCCAGTCTCCGACGACGCAGACGTTGTTCGTCCCCGCGAGCAGGAGCGCGAGTTTGAACTGGATCTCGCTGGAGTCTTGGAACTCGTCGATCATCACGTACTCGAACGCGACGTCGTCGCGCAGCTCGTGGTTCTCGCAGAGCAGGACGAACGCGAACAGTTGGAGCATCCCGAAGTTCAGGTAGTTCCGGCGCAGCGCGAACCGCAGGTACTCGTGGTAGACGTCGTGGACGAACTGCTTCAGTTCCTCCCGGTCCTCCTCGAAGACGCGTCGCGCGAGGTCGTCGGGGACCTGCTTGCCGCTGCCGCGAATCTCCGACTTCTCGGGTGCATCAGGCAGGTAGGTCTTATTTCTACCGTACCGACCGAGCTTTGACCGGAGCAGCGACTGCTTGCTCCCGCCGTTCCGCGGTTCGTTCAGCTCGTCGAACTGCCGTTTGAACGCCGCGAAGTCGCCGTCGAGGTGCTGCTCGCCGTCCCGATACCAGCCCTCGGCGTCGGGGAACACGCCCTTCGCTGCGAGTTGATTGATGAGATCGAGCAGCTCGTCCGGGTCCGAGAGCGCGCGGAAGACGTCGTCGTACTCGGGGTGGTCGTCGCTGAACCGGTCGATGAACTCGCCGAACAGCGCTTGTTCGACGAGTTCGTCCTCGATGATGCGCGTCGATCCGGTGATGCGGTCGTCGATGCCGAAATAGGTTGGCGCGGCGTGACCGTGCTCTTCGAGGATGTCGTGGCACAGCGAGTGAAACGTCTGGATGGGGGCGTCCGCGAGTTCGCGCATCCCGTAGTGGCAGTGGCCGACGATGCGCTCTTTCATCTCGGCGGCCGCGTTGTTCGTGAACGTCACCAAGAGAACGTCCTCTGGGTCGACGCCATCCTGGGAGACGATGTTGGCGTAGCGGCGCGTCACCGTGAACGTCTTGCCAGTTCCAGCGCCGGCGTCGACGAGGTAGAGGCCGTCCGTGCTGTCGATGAGGTCCTGTTGCTGGTCGTTCGGTTCGAGGTCGGTCATCGGTCACCCTCCAAGAGTAGATCGCGGTTGTCCACGTAGCGGTAGTTCGGCTCGCCGCCGAGCCCCTCCACGGGGAAGCGCTCCTCCCCAGTACGCCGGCGATTCAACTCCTCGAGGCGCTCGTCGACGAACGCCTCGAACGCGTCGAGGTCGTCCTCGAAGAACGTCTGTCCACGGACGCGCGTTACCTGGCGCAGCGCCTGTTTACAGCCCGTCTCGACGTACTTGTAGTCGCCAACGCAGTCTTTCATCCGTGCAGTCAGCGTCTCGCCGAATGACGAGTCGATGAGTTCGTCACTATCCGTTGTTTCTGGGAGATTCGTCTCATCGAAGACCGCGGCGTAGTCCTCGTAGGCCACCTGAGAGAGCGTCTTCTGGCAGTTGTTCGCGCCGTCCTCGACCAACTCGTCGAAGAACGCCTCCGAGCGGGCGTACTCGTCGAACGGCATCGGGTAGTAGGAAACCGTCGTCAGCGTGTCGTCGAGGTCGACCTCGCCCGCGACGACGTCGTCGAGCGTCTCGAGGAAGTGGAAGAACGTGAACTTCAGTTTCTGGTCGGGATACTGCGAGCGCCAGTGCGTGAGGTACAGTAGTGCCTGGAAGTTCGGCGAATCGCCTGGCGGGTTGAGTGCCGAATTCTTGACGACCTGGGAGGCGCTCTTGCGACGGCCGCTCTTGTGGTCGACCAGCCGCGACGGCGAGTGAATCAGGTCGATTTTGCCTTTCAGACCCAGGTCGTCGTTCTCGAACCACCGTTCAGTGATGGGAGAGTCGACGGGCCTGTCGAAGCGTTCGGCGAAGACGTTTCGTCCCCAGTCGCTCGTGGTGGTGAGGAACTCGCCGTCGACCGGCGTCTTCTCCTCGAAGAACGCGACGGTGGTCTCCAGGCCAGCGCGGTACTTCGTCCGTCGAGTCGTTTCGTCGACCGATCGGACGAACGGCCGCGTCTCTTCGAGGATGTACTCCACGACGTCGTCGATGATGTCCTCGTCGACGAAGTCCGGGTGGTGAATGGAGAACTCGGCGAAGTCGTGGAAGAGGTTCCCCTCCTTGAAGTAGTCCTTGTCTGGACCGTCGACGAGCCTCCCGAAGAAGTGGTCGCGAGGCGAGTTCACGTACGTGCCGAGGCTCGACTGGCTGACCGTCGAGACTTCCTTGGTGGTGGCGTCGACCGGTTCCGTCTCGAAACCGCCCCCGGAACGATCGAACCGTCGCGTGTGCGTTTCCGAATCCAGGTCGCTGAATCGTTCGAACTCCTCGTCGAGCAGTTCCTCGAAGTACAGGCACGGCGTGACCGGGGAGCCGCCTTTTGCATCCTGAACGAGGTAGTATTGGGTCGCCCCGCTCTGAAGGAGGAGCTGGAACTGCTGGATGTTACGCGTGTACTGGGCGTCCTGGTCGACCCAGGGACGTCGTGGCGCCGAGTGCGTCCAATCCTCGTCGAGTCCCAGGTAGAAGACGACCGGGCGGTCGACGTAGGCGGCCGACTTCGCGTCCGCAAGCAACACACCCTCGTTCTCGCGGTCGACGGGGACCTCGTAGCTCTGGAGGTAGAACACGAGCTGGTCCACGGCGCGTTCGGTCGCGCGTGCGTGGGCGATGCCGAGCGTCTCCAGCTCATCACGGAACGCGTCGAGTCGACGGTCTGCCCTGTTCTCGAATCTGTCGAGTGCCTCGGCGAAGGTCCGGTCTTCGATGCGGTCGCAGAAGTCGACGATCCAGTCGAGTTCGCGGTCGTCGAGTTCGTACAGGCGTTTCTCGTCGTGTTCGACGTCCAGCGAGACGTCGAGTCGTGCGAGGAGCGGTCGGATCTCGCCGACGCGAGTGTCGGTCCCGCCGTGCGCAGCACGAAGCAACTGGACGAACGTGCGGTGATCAGGATGGTCGACGAATCCAGGGCCGCCGTAGAACGGGATGTCGTCAGCCTCGAACGCAGACTCGGTGAGTGCAGAGAATTCACTCCCCTGATCGAGCACGACGGCGACGTCGTCAGCGTTCTCCTCGGTGACGGCATCGACGACCGTGTCGACGATCGCCGTCGAGGAGTCGAAGATGTGGAACGGTGGGTGATTGAATTTCTGCTCCCCGAACGTGTCGTACGCATCGTAGTCGTCGGGGAGGATCGAGCGCTCCAGCTGGGTCAGTTGATCGTCGCCGACGACGGCGACGTCCTGACCGTCGTCGATGCGATACTCAGTGAGTCGCTGTGATGTCGTCTCGAGGCCAGCGATGCACTCGACGGTCTGGCGTGTGGCGTCATCGGCGTACTCGTCGTAATCGAGAATTGCCTCGAGACGACCGTTGTGCTCCCAGCATTGGAGGATGTTCCCGATGGCGTAGGCGCCACACTTCCAGTCTATGTCTGTCTGTTCGACGAGTTCGAGGAAGGCGATACGGTCCTCGGCCTCCTCCCGGCGACCCGCCGCGAGACGGCGTGGCGGAATCGCGAACGAGCCGAGATGTGGCCGGTCGATACGGCGGTTCAACGCGCTGGCCAGTGGCGCATCCGGCACCACGACGAGGTCGTATCCGGCGACCTCCTCGTAGAGATCGTCGATTGCTTTGGCCCGGGGAAATGACACGACGGGAAGAGACAGCCGTCGGCTAATAAAAGTTCACCGAGAGATAAACGACGGCTCAACGAAACCGTCCATACTGGTGTATTTCGACAGACTAGTATTCTGCTGCGCCGTTTATCCGGAGTGCTCAATCCCGAACTCTCAGCAGTAGCCACGAACGGGTGGACACCCCGACCCCGAAAATCGCCACGGGAGGCTGGCAGATCATCAGTGCGATGGGCCACATCCCCGAAACCAACGGGCGACCGTTCTACAACAAAGACGTACCTATCCAACCGCTGAAAGCGGGCAACCGTCCGACTCGGCGTCCAGTCTTCGACCGACAACGGTAGGCGATCAACAAGATGAGTAGCAGGACTCGACAGCACCGCCGATACTCCTGGCTAGTCCGGCGGCAATTGGACCATAGACCGCTATATTCGTCGCTTGTCACAGTTGTAGTTACGACAATCAACAGGCACGAGTGCTGCAGCAACTACTGCTGACTGTCGGCCTCGGTGATGCTCTCGACGAGTTGCTTTCCGACAGATCGTGAATTGCCATCAGGTAGTTCGAAACTGTACATACTCCCAAAGTCATCGTACCCGCTGACGGTCAGCGTTCGGTCGTCGTCATCAGTGAGAACGTGTGGGTCGGCGAACTCCACGATGTATTGGGTCATCGTGAATGAACCTACGCCCTGGACGGTCAATAGGTCGTCGGTCGCTGTACGTCGCAAAGCGAGCCGATAGCACCGAGCATTAGTCACCCCCACTCACAGAGGCTGCAAGGAGATTCCGAGTGTCGGCTATCCCTCCGAGGTCAGGCCCCGGGGCATCTGCCGCGGTCAGTGTGACCCCTCCAAGTCATCTCCAGGCACGTCTGCGTTCCCACTCGGAAGCAACTACTCCCATCGGTCGTCTGGAACAGCGGCCTGTATGCCGAACCAGTGCTCTACGGTTCCGGTATCGTCCGGAACAGGGACGAGGGAAACTCGGTTCGTGAACGGTGTCCCGTCCGCACGGTAGTTGGTGATTTCAACCGTTGTGTCGTTCCAGTTGCGGATTGCGGAACGAAGTCGCGCAACGGACTCAGGGTCAGTCTGCGGTCCCTGCAACTGTCGGAGGTTGGTATCTTGTAACTCCTCGAGCGAGTACCCAGCAAGCCGACGAGTCGCCCGGTTGGCGTACAACAGCGGGTTGTCACGGTACGCCGAGCCGGTGAGCACGATACCGATCGGGGCCGCCTCCAACACCCACACACGCCACAAGAGCCATTTGGCCGGTCCCGACACCGCGTTGAAACCTGGCGCACTGATCTCATCCGGCGCATCAAACCGGCGATCGGCACTGAATCCGTAGTCGTCGGCGAGGCGTCCGACCGTCGGACGGAACGACTCACGATCCGCAGTCAGCACGTCCTGCATCGCCGTACGCAACCCCGGTTGCGGTCGATACTCACCGTTGTCCACAGTGAAACCACGCAGTCGGATATTGATAACGCCACCGGAGCCTGCCCGATTCAGCCGTCCTACCGGCGTGGAGATCACCGAGATGCCGACAACCGGCGAGCGCGCCGGGTCGAAGTGCGATATCTGCGCGGGTGGCGACGTACACACCACGCCGGCCGTATGTGCTCGTTCGATGGAATGCGTGGTTTGTCCACTCACTAACTCTTTATTTTGCCGCCGTGTTGTGGGTGTACAGCGAATGGCAGAACGAGTGACACTCGACGAGTGGGACACGCTCAACGACGAACTGCGACGATTTGGTCACGCGGGTGACGTGACTGTCGGTGAGGATCGGACTCGCATCGATTTCGGCTCTGCATACGTCGAGGTATCACGAGATGGAGCACTGAGAACAGGAATGCCACTGCACGACTTCACTCACGACGATACCGCGGTGATTGTTCTGGATCACGACGCTGGCACGCTCACGGTCGACGCAGACAACGTGGATTACACGTTCAGACGACCCGGCGGGTGACCAGTCGGGTCGCACTCTCTCCAGTTCCCTGGGACTCTCGGTGGTTGTGGTGCCACGGCCACCGCTGAAGCCCAAATCGGCTATCTTGTCGATTCAGTACGCCCGCGCAGAACCGGCTCCACAGGTTTTCGTGCCGCTCGACAGATGATAGAATACTACACCCTGTTTGTGATCGTCTAACGGAGAGTAGCCCATCGTCGGTGGAACAGTCACAGGCAGGCGTCTACGTTCTGTATCAGCGACAGGATGGGAGTGACACTGTGACCGGCACTCGATTACTATGCCCGTTCGATCGCTGCTCTCTATACATTCTTGTAGTCGGACGAATCATCACGATTCCTGAAGGGTCACCTCACGGCGAGCGTTCGTTCGGCGGATATGCGATTTGCGCTCGCTTCGGTCGCTGGCGTGTCCGAGGATGTCGCTGAACGCTTATTTCGGTGGGTGAGCCCAGTTCGCATAGACGAAACGGCCGTGAAATCCTATCTGCGAATGAATACATATAAATTCTCTCAATTTAGGGTGATAATCTGATTACTGTACAAGATACGGCGCGTGTGTACCCTGAACCAATCCGAGAGAGGCGGACTGCGTCTTCGATACACCGGGTCCCGTGATTCGGACGAGAAGCACGGTCCGAGCGAGGGCGCCCATTTTCGGGACGACTGTATGCGAGCGGTCGCCGCCTCGAATGCGTCCGCAATCACGACGCCCTCTTCGGCCAATCGGCGGAGTTCGTCTCCGTTCTGTATGCGTCTCTGGCCTTTCGTCTCGATGGCGACCGTCACAGCGTCGCCCGGAACGTCCTCGACGAGATCGCCCACTATGTGTTCGGCCCTCCGACTCCCATTCCATTCCAGTTCCTCGTAGAGTTCCGTCGACGCTGTTACTCCGCTGGAGGCGTCACCGACGGCGGCGACGTGCAGATCCTCACTCGCGCGGAGGGGCTCCATAGCGGGGACGTCGGCGACGGCTTCCACGGCGGCTGCCGATATTCCTGGTAAAATAGACCGCCTATCGCCGTGGTCAAAACACCCTCGATATCGGAGACGGTCTCAGCAAATCGGTCGAAGTCCACGTTTCCGTACCACCTGCATTCCTTGTTACTATAGTAGCGTTTGCAACTGGGTACACGGCCGATCGCACGCAGCCGTACGATCGAGTGAGCGAAGACTTGCAAACGCTACTATAGGTACACACCTCGACCAGTCGCGAGAGTCGTGTGTTCGTGTGATTTCGCCGTCGTACATTTAGCGTCGTTTCAATTTGAGGACAGTTAACTCAGGATCACGAAGTAAATCGTGCGCACTGATACGTCGTCCCGCTCACCCTACCTGTTACACCGCTCGTGAGGTCAGTCGAACGGAAGGAGTCTATCGCTTACACCCCCTATAGTCAGCAATCGGTGCCTGACAGATCCTGAGTAGATGACGATGCGATTTGATACAGCGTCCATCTCTACTGAGCAACTGCTGTTTTTGCTGTGAGAAGTCGTCTGTGAGTTCTTCGGCGTCACGTGTTACACTTCGGCTCAGAGTCCGCCGTCTATCAGATAGTTACCACTAATCGGTGTCCCAATTCTGCAAGTGTTTGCACACTGCCACCGGACGTCGACAGGTATGACGATCCTCGGCGATGCTGATGATGCCCACACTGTCAGCACGGTCGAGGAACCGAACCTGCCAACCCACGAGGAACAGCCTGAGTTGGTGCTCGCTGCCGCGAGAGACACCCAATACGCAGGTCCCGCTGACACCGACTGATCGAGATGGCGCCACGGATGCGCAGCGTACCCCACCCGCTAGAGGCGGCTTGATGAGTACTGTTGTTTTCACCCCTTGTGAGTTGAACTGTTCTCTGCGAACAGTTCGAGACTGCACTGCTTGTAGGTATGCCGTGTGGAAACACTGAACAAGTTCAATCGGTTTCGTTACGTGTTGCAGCAACAAGCACGGTGTGCAGAGAGCCGCGGATAACAGGGTTAGTGCTAACTTAGTTATCCGATGGATAGCCGCGACGGATAAGCATCACTCCGGCAGCGACGATGAGTGTGAGTTCAACGAGCCCGACCGTGCTTGTTGCATAGGTGATCCAGTACCGGACTGGTGAGCCGCCAGGTGCAGGCCGCTGTGGGAGTAGCGGCCACGCGAAATTCCGCAGAAACTTCGGATATGCGACGACCAGGTCGCCTGCGATGTGTGTCGCTTGACCTAGCACGACGGGCGCAAGTACCCGCAGTTGTGGTACCATCGTAAAGAGTGCAGCGACAGCACAGACGACGGCAATCGAGTGGGCGATTGTATGTCCGGTGGCGAAGACACCTGCACGCCACAGCGGTTTATCGATAAGATCGGGAAGCAGTGCGCCAACCAGACACAGATGGGCCTGGCGACGATCGAGCCCAGCGCTTGTCGCCGCCAACAGCGCCGCAGCAAGGTGTCCAACTGGCGTCATCGGTACCGAATGGTCGCTTGCGGATAGCGAGTGCGTCAGGTCACGCAGAGCGCATCGATCGGCAGTCAGGCCCGGACTGTATCGGTTCTCAGTTTTGCGTGTTGTGGTTACTACTTATTCGCCGTACCGCGGCTTACTTCGTTTGATTGTCGTTCAAAATCAAGCAATTTAGAAGGATTGTTGTTCTCTCATACTACGGTTTGACCCTCTGTCGTCGTAGTTCACTCGTCCGACACTCCCCTCCGGTGCCAAGGAGATCAACGTGTTGTACAGTTCATCACTCGAGTCAAACGTCTCGGGCGGATCGTCGAGAAGATCGAGCATATTTCCAAGCGTCGTTTCAGAGCCATCTTGCAACTCTATCGTCACGCTGTCGCACCTGTCTTCGATGTTTTCGATGCTGGCTGGGTATTCGCATTCGCATAACTCAGTCAGTGCTTCGTCGATATCCGTCATATATTATCACCGGGTATCGAAGCGTATGAAGATGTCGTATAACAATGTTGATATTTGTTGCCACGTTGATTGCCGGCGTTCTGGTGGTTTCAATCTAACTCAACAGGGCGCGTCGTACGGCCTGCTACAAAACCTATAGCGGAAACAACGATGATCATAGAGCGGTTGTAGAGGCCATAGAGGACTGACAGATGGATGTGCGTGTGGACGACGAGCAATGTAATTTGCTCCCTAGGTCTCCTATATCTCCGTCGAGGACACCATAGAACTCTAAGACGCTGCGGACACCCTGGTAGAACATTCTATCGCTTCGACGACTACTGGGGTGACGGCCCCGGGGATATCGATACGAGGAGGTGAACGCCTCTGAGATCCCACGGGTGACGTCAGGGAACGCGTTGAGCAACGACAGGACGAAGGCTGGGAGTTTCGTTTCATCGGCGCGAATCAAGACGCCGCGCTGACGGCCGAGTCGATGGGGATGGATCGTGACAAATCGCTGTATACGAGTCACAGCGGCGAAGGTACAAAAGAAGCATATCGGTCGACCTCACGCAACATCAGCCATACAAGACAAGAGGGAGAAACTGGGGGCTACACCGCGGAAGACCGCCGCCGGTAAGAACAGGCAGATAACACCTGAACGGGACGCGTCTGACGCCGCGCTGGTGAACATTCTCACGTTTTATTGGTAATCGCCGTCGACAAGCGACGCGATCACCGAGAAGAGACCAGAGCAATCATTATCAGTGACTCTCCACTGATATCAACGATCAAGAACTGCTCAGGAGCGTCGTAGGTGTACGTGGCGGTTTTCTCGTGGGTGAATACTGTCGGCCTCCTGAGTGCGTGCTCACTCCCCGTCGATGACGAGCAGTTCCGGTCTATTGAGTGTGAGTTCGACCCGGTCGTCGGTGAGCGTCCGGAGGATCAATGTCAGTTCGCCCGCCTCAAGCGCCGCTTGGAGCAACTCAGTCGCCGCCTCGTCGGTCCGGCTGTAGTAGACCGGCACGAACACCGCACACTTCCGACCGGTGGCCTCAACGACGAGCAGCGCAGCAACGTACTCTCCCGGTGTCGAACGCAGTAGTTTGTAGCTGTCGACCCCGTCGGAAAGCGCCAGCTCCAGCGCTGCGAACTCCTTGTCGGGCAACAGTACGTCCAGCCCGAGGTCCTCGACGCCTCCGTCTCTGGCGATCACGTCGCCCGGGTGTAACTCCAGCGTCTCCCAGTCGTCCGCCTCGTAGGTCGCAGCCTCCGCGCTCATCTCTTCCAGCAGCAAATCCCACCACCGTCGTCGCCGATCTTCACGTCAGCGCGGAGGTCCGAGAGCCGATATCCCGGGTCAGTGGTGTAAGCATCAACGAGTCCAGGCTGGACGGTGACACGCCGGTAGATGACTTCTTCTTCGTCCCCGTCGGCATACGCAAACTGGAGGTCGTAATGGCGGAGGTGAAACGCCTCGAAAATCGGGTGGACGGCTTCGAGCACGCTTCCAACGGTATCCCAGACAGTGTCCATCTCGGGCTCACCGGCGTCCTCAAGTACGACTGGGACGACTGGGACCAAAACGTCGTCGCCGTCGCGATGCGTGTTGACTTTATTCACTTCGTGGACTTCAGGCACCTCAGCGAGTGCGTCGGGAAGTGGATCGAATGCGTCTGCCAGTCGCTCATCACCGGCGTTGTTCTCCGTGCGATAATCTTCGGTGAGGTCTTCGAGACCGATACTGTCCAGGAAGTCCGCAGCCTTCTCTGTGAAGCTCTTTTCGTTGGAGGGCATCACTCTGCTGCTGGGCCACGGAGAATATAAATCTGATTTCCCCTGTAGTTGTTGTGAGTCTGATCTTGCACTCAGGAGTAGAGTGACACCAAACTCCATTGGGTCCCCGACTGCTCGAACGGAACTGGTAATTTGGGGTATCTTGATCTGAGTGAACCGCTCTAATCGATCGATTCTTAACATTTTCAAAGGTAAGATTATTAACCCAAGCAAAATAATACGGTATGAAACTAGATGGTCTTCTCATTTGACACCACATACAAACAGTTAGACTCAGACCTCTATTCAATCGTAACGCCGAAGCGTATCGCCGATCCCGAAGTTTTGGTTCTTAATGAGGGGCTATGTGCTGATCTTGGATTGGATACAGCGAAGCTCAATGCTCAGATTCTAGCAGGCCAGGACCCCCCAGAAGAACCAATCGCCCAAGCATATGCAGGCCATCAGTATGGGAGTTTTACCAACCTGGGCGATGGGAGAGCGATGATACTTGGCGAATATGTACACGATGGAGAGAGATACGATATTCAACTGAAAGGGTCCGGTCGAACGCCGTACTCCGGAAGAGGCGATGGCAACGCAACTGTCAGTTCGATGCTCAGAGAGTATCTGTATTCATATGCGATGCAGAGTCTAAATATCAAAACATCGAGAAGTATGGCAGTCGTCGAAACTGATGAAGCAGTCGAACGACGACGGACAGAACCCGGAGCGATCCTTGTCCGAGTGATGAACAGCCATATTCGATACGGCACCTTCCAGTATGTTGCAAACCAAGCATCCGACGAACTACAGCGATTCACTGACTACGTTATCGATAGGCACTATCCGAAACTACGGCAAAGAGATCGTACATATCTGGAGTTCTTCGATGCAGTTATGCAGTCATCGATTGAGATGGTCGTTGACTGGCTGCGTGTCGGATTCGTCCACGGCGTTATGAATACGGATAATATGAGTATCGACGGAGAGACGTTCGACTATGGACCTTGTGCGTTTATGAATTACTACGATGAGGAGACGGTTTTCAGCTCAATCGATAAGCACGGGCGATATGCATTCGGAAACCAGCGACCGATCCTGCGGTGGAATCTTCGACGGTTTGCAGAGGCACTCCAACCGCTGTGTACACAGTCAGCGCTCACATATGATGAACTCGAAATCAAACTAGACGAGTTTGAGGATCGATTCGATGCGCATTACTACACGATGATGCAGAAGAAGCTGGGGATCAACGCAGATGGCGAGAAAGCACTCGTTGATGAATTCGTGGAGTGGCTTCGCAAATCAAACGCGGACTACACCAATGCGTTCCTCGAATTGGAGACGCCTGGTACGTTTGATGACCCAATGTTTGCGACTGCAAAATTCGAACAGCTCAGAGAGCAATTGGCTACTGTCGGTCTAGATGATACGTTGATGCAAGAAGCCAATCCGCGGTATGTCCCCCGCAACCACCTAGTTGAGGAGGCACTGGATGAGTATCTCGAAACTGGGGAGCTATCCAAATTCAAAATGTTACTGACTGTGTTGGAAACCCCCTACACATCGAAGGATATCGGTTCACAATTCCAGCAACCTCCGCCACGAGAGTTCGATGCAGACTATACAACGTACTGTAATACTTGAGCGGATATTAGCAAAATAATACACTCAGCAATTTGAACTGTCGCAAGCGACCTCCTCTCCTCGATACCATCGCAAACTATCAGTAAGACTATCTGATCCGAAACTCCGCGAAGAGTATGAGATTCCCTGCGGGTTGGAGTCTTCTCCATTGCCCAAGCTAGGACGCTATCATCTGGCGAGCGGTGGCCGCTGTCGACGAACTGCTGGGCATTGCCAATTGAGAGAGCGGCATTCGCAAATGCAAAGCACATATGACATTTCTCGGACGACCGCCTGGACATCTTGTTGAACTGGCGAGAACCGCAACGGCTAACTCACAATAGGTCAACGATTGAGTGGGGTCAGAGCTTTATTCTGCGCTAACTGAGTGGCGAAGCCGTCACTCATCGTTGGGGACTTCGGACTTTGCGTCGGTGCCGCCGTCGGTGAGCAGTCCGCGATGTGACGAGGATGGTGTGTGAACTGAAATGAATGCCGGATTTGTACACGGCTGTGTCGGTTACTTTTGTGTCGTTGCTGTCACTGTCGGCGGTTGGAACGTCTTCGCGCCGAGAGTGCGTAAAGAAGACTTCGACAGCAAGTGACTGGTTAATAAATCTGGATCCCGTCTATAGGTGCAGGACACAGACATACGATTCAAATATGAGACATAAAATAATAAACCGCTGAACAGCGTCGCATCTGAGCGTGAAACTCAACTCTCGATGTCTTCGTGGATTGCTTCGCCGTCGAAGAGTCGTTCTGCGATCGTGACTGTCTGCTCGCGCTCACGCCGGGTGGGGGAGTGAGCGGCCAGATACCGTGCCGGCGCGATCAGCGCGAGTCGTCGTTCCCGGTCGGTGTTGGCTAACTCGAACTGTCGGAAGCCAGCTTCGACGTTCTGCAGGGTGTGGAAGGTGGCGTCCTCGCGCAACAGTCCCTCGCCCAGCGTCCGTTTGAGCGCCGTGGGGTCGCCGCCGGTGTCGAAGTGCCCGGCGACGAGCCGTGCCGCCTCGTCGACGCCGCCCTGCTCGTCGAAGACTCCCAGCAGGCGGTCTCGTAGGTCGGCTGGGTCACCGTCCGCGCCTGCCCCGGGGTCGGGGATGGTCGCTGGCGGCTGGTTCAGGAACCGGTCGAGATACACCGACATTGCGCCTTGCCAGCAGGCTTCGTAGACAGCCAGTGCGTCGGTGCGGCGTGCGAGGTTGTCGACGGCGTTAGCGAACGAGAACGTGTGGTGGACCGTGTTCCAGTCACTGAATTCGTTCCCAGTGCCGAAGTGTGCGACCCGACGGAGTGCGGCGACCGCGACCGCGTGAGCGAGTTGCTCGGTGCTCGCGCCCCCGGCGACAGCGTCCCGGAGTCCCTCGTCAATCTCGATTGGGTCGCTCGATAGCAGCGTCTCGATGAACTCGTCGGGTCGGTCCCAGTCCCTGCCCGTTCCGGCGGTGACCATTTCGGGCAGATCCGCGGCAGCGTCGAAACACAGCTCGGCCACGTTGACTGGCCGGGTCCACGTGCTGGTTTCCTCGCCCCGTGAGGCGTCGGCGATGACGTCGACCACGGTTGCGAGGACGGATTCTCGGCGGTCCCAGCCGACGTGGTCCAGCGTCTCGATGGCCTTGTTGAGGAAATCGATCGTGTGGCTGTTGTTCATATAGATGTGATCGGTGGCAGCGGCGACGAGGATTTCAACGAGGTCTTCGCGGTCAAGGACGTTCACTGCGGTACGGAGACAGCGTTCGGCACCTGTGCTGTCGCGGACATCGCAGGTGTCGCGAAACCAGGATTTGAGCCGCGACTTGGAGAGAGCCTCGTTGTCGAGCGCGTACTGTTCGAACCGGGGCGGTTCGCCGTCGCAGTTGTCCGCGACCGTAGTGACCCCAACGATCATCGCCCGCAGTTTCTCGTCGTGAGCGAGGGCATCGTGGAGGTTCGCCATCGCGCCAAGTGTTGTCATCCCTCGACCCCAGCCGTCGGCGCGGTACTGCGTCCCAAAATCGACCGCGGTCTCCAACGGTGTTGTGAACCCCTCGCCGTAGTGATCAAGATGGATGACAGCCTTCGCGGCGACCAGCGAGAGGTTCTCGGCTAGACTGTCGGCCAGTCTGTTTCGCCAGTGGGTTTCCGGGGGCACGTCGGGGTCGGGGTCCGGGTCAACGTAGACGGACCCGTCTTGGACGTGAGTGGGAAACGTCTGGACATCGTCGGCCCAAATGTCCAGTGTGTCTCCCCGTGCGAGTTCAAACCGTGCGTGGTGCCAGTCACAAGTCAGCAGGCCGTCCTCAACGCTGCCTTTCGAGAGCGGGAATCCCATATGCGGACAGCGGTTATCGACTGCATACACCTCGCCCTCGTGGTAAAACAGCACAACTGGGCGGCCGGCTGTCATCGTGACTGTCCGCCCATCATCGCGGAGACTGTTGACGTCGGCAACTTCAGTCATATCCCGAGTCGTGGGATCTGATGACATACATACTGATTCGAGAGCGAGGCAGATATGTGTTCGGCGGCGACAGCGTCGGTACTGACGAGGAGTGATCCTCGTACGCCAGACGTTTGAGGAACGCGTCAGTGTGTTTGTGCGTCGGGTCGGCGACGCACCGCTCCTCCTCGTCTCAGATCCACCTGTGGAACAGATCCATCCGGCTGGCTCGGTTCTTGACCGTGTGATACGCGTACCCATCAGCGTGCTCCGGATCTTTGCCGAAAGTCAACAACCGTTCCAGACACTGTTCGCGTTCGGCTCGGTAATCAACGAGCTGGCGTTCGTTGAGGAGTTTCTCCGACGATTCAGGAACGATCGAGATTCCTGCGAGGGGATTCGTTGCCTGTGTCGAGTCTTTCATTGCCTGGTACCTCGCCGGGAACCCGGTTGCTTGCTCCCCCCTATTCGGGAATCGCCGGACAGCGGTGGATTTCCCCGGTTGAGTTTGCTTGCCTCGCGGTTCGTGCTAATCGCAGGACGGCGTCGGGGTTGGTATGGATTTGAGTCGGATTGCCCAAGACCATTGGTGGATATACTCCTGTTTCACCGGGCAAAACCACTGGACGGCGTCGGGGGAGAAGTGCTCCGTCAGGGATTCGAACCCTGGTCCTTGCCGTGAGAGGGCAAGATGATTGGCCGGACTACACCAACGGAGCTATCTCGTACTTCCGGATATCGCCGGGATGTGTAAAACCGTTCCGTTTTGCCAGCGCCGTGCGGTGGTGTGGCGCAGGGCGGTTCCCGGTGAGCACTTCCTGAGACGTCGATTATTCGGCGTCGCCGTCGTCCTCAGGCGCGTGTTCGGTGATGACCGCGTCGATGTCGGTCTCGGAAACGACGGCGTAGCCCTCGGTGGTGATGGTGGCGACGCTGACGCTCTCGGCGTCGAGTTCCGGTTCGGTTTCGAGAAGCCCTCGGATGGCGATCGAGACGCCGTCGTCCACAGAGAGTTCTTCCGTCCAGTTGTCCTCGAGGAACTCCTGGATGTCGTCGCGACCGGAGCCGATAGCGACGGCGCGCCACTCCTGTGGTGCGCCGGACGGGTCAGTCTGGAACAGTCGTGGTTCGGCGTCGGCGTCTGCCCCGTCCATTCCGGCGACGAGGAGTGCCGCTCCGAAGGGTCTGGTTCCTCCCACCTGAGTCGTCTCCTGGATCTCGTCGGAGAGGTCTTTGGTGAGCGTCTCGACGCCGAGCGGTTCGCCGTAGCGCAGGCGGTTCCGCTGCGCGGCCGTTCGCGCACCGTCGATGAGACGCCGGGCGTCGGCGACGTGCCCGGCTGAGGCGGCCCCGAGATAATCGTCGAGTTTGTGCAACTTTTCGATGCTGTCACCCTCCATCAGCGGGGAACTCGTCCGACGCTGAGCGGCGAGGACGACGCCGTCGTTCGTCCGGACACCAAGGCTCGGCGCGCCACGGTTGACGGCTTCGCGTGCGTACTCGACCTGATAGATGCGTCCGTCCGGGGAGAAAAGCGACGTCCCACGGTCGTACGCCTGCTGGTCGTTTCGGTTCATCTATCTACACTCCGGGCCGGGGACGGATAAAGCCACCAGCGTCACACGATATTACCGGAACCGAGAGCGACCCCCGACCGGAGGGTTACCCATCTACCTCGACGACACCCGCATCGGGCGCGTTCTCCTGGACGCTCTCGATGCCCTGCTTGGCTTTCTGTTTCGTCGCGTAGCCCTCGCCACTGTCGGCGATGATATTCCCGTTTGCGTGGACGAGTCGCCAGCGATACTGGCCTGATTTGTCTTCGAATATCTCGAACGTTGCGGACATTACTCCCGATTCACGAGCGGAAGTACTAAACATTGTCACGGGACCGATCCTGACCTGAGGTCAGTCCTCGGTGCGTTCGTACGTCACGAAATCGAACCCGTCGCGTTTGTCTCGCTTGATCTCAGTCCACGCCGCCCCGTCCCACGCGGGAAAGCGCGTGTCGCCGTCGTACGCTTCGTGAATCTCGGTGAGAATCAGCCGACTCGCCCGAGGGAGGAACTGCTCGTAGATCCGTCCGCCGCCCGCGACGTAGACGGTATCGACACCGCGCTCGGCCGCGTCCTCGCGAGCCAGTTCGAGCGCCTCGTCGATCGAGTTCGCGACGACAGCCGACTCCGGCAGGTTGAGCGACTGAGAGGTGAGGACGACGCTCGTGCGCTCGGGAAACGGTTCACCGAGTCCCGCCACGACGGTCTCGTAGGTCTTCCGCCCGAGAATCACGGGGTGGCCAGTTGTCGTCTGTTTGAAATGCGCGAGATCCGCTGGAAGGTGCCACGGCATTCCGCCGTCGCGACCGATGACGCGGTTCGCCGCGACCGCTGCGATCAACACGATGTCGATGTCGGCTGTCGGATCAGTCGTGAGAGTCCGTTCGGTGTCGCTGTGTTCGTTCGCACTGGCGTCGGCACTCACCTTCGTCTCGGTGTCGTCGGTCGGGCCCTCGCCCGCGTCTCCTCCGGCACTCGTCATTCTGCCACCGCGAAGCGGATCCCTGGTTCGGGGTCGTACCCCGAAAGTTCCACGTCCTCGTAGGTGAGTTCGTCCAGCGGGACGTCCGCGACGTCGATCTCGGGTCGGTCCCGGGGCTCCCGGGCGCACTGTTCGAGGAGTCCGGGGATGTGATCGTAGCGCTCCTGACCGTCTGCCTCGGGTGGTGCGGTTTCCTCGAGCCACTCGCGCACGTCGCGGTATTCGGCCCGCGACTCGACGGCAGCGAGGCGCGACTGCAACTCATCGAGGTTGTCGGCGTACCACGCGCCGCGCTCGCCCGCGCCGCAGTATACGTGCGCGTCGACGACGCTGTGGGCGAACGTTCCGATCTCGAAGCCGGTCCGTTGCGCGATCGCCGTGGCGAGAAGCGAGTACGCCGCGATATTGAACGGGATCCCGAGCGCGACGTCGCCGGAGCGCTGGTGCAAGTGGACGTTCAGCGTGTCACCCTGCACGTTGAGAACGAAGGTGTAGTGACACGGCGGGAGCGTCGAGACGGCCGCGTTCGCCGGATGCCAGGCGTTGACGACGATCCGTCGGGAGTTGGGGTTCTCCCGGAGCATATCGAGCGCGTAGGCGATCTGATCGAACGTTCCCTCGTCGTTCGTCCAGCGGTGGTCGTCATCGGGCCACGACTCGCCAGGCAGGCCTTCCTCGGGGACGGGGAACCGACGCCAGAAGCGGCCGTACGCGGTGTCGAGGTGCCCCTCCTCGTCGGCCCAGGCGTCCCAGATCCCCGTCTCCTCGCGGAGCGTCCGGATGTGCTCCTCGCCCGAGAGGTACCAGACGAACTCGTGGATCAGCGAGTTCCATCGCGACCCCGAGAGATCCTTGGTCGTGAGCAGCGGAAATCCCTTCGAGAGATCGACGCGGTAGTGCCGACTGAACGCCGAGACGGTGTCCACGGCGGTGCGGTTCGGCTTGTGCCCCCCGTCTTCGAGGACGTCGGTGACGAGATCGAGATACTGTCGCATAGTGATCCAGGTGTCCTATCCTGACGCGCGGGTATTCTTGACTGTTCGGGTCCTCCATAGACCCTCGTCCGACAGTTAAGTGACCGGGTCGTGAAGCCGTCTCCGATGGCGACGCTCGCCGAACCCGCTGTGCTCGCCGCTGCGAAAGACGCGCTCTATCCCGACCTCGCCGAGCGTGACGACCGGTACGCCGTCACCGAGACGCAGTTCACGGTCGATTCGTGGGGTGGTTGGTCGATCCCCGATGGCGTCCGCGAGCGCCTCCGCCCGTTCAACGCGATCCGTCTCCACTCCGGCGAACCGGACCTCCTCGGGGATGGTCTCCCCGCTGGGGAGGTGCTGGATGCGGCGGCGGCGAGCGCGCCCGTCGTGGCGGTTGAAGCCAAGGGACGCTCGAAGACGGGTTCTGCCGACGTAGCGCGCGGCATCGAGCAGGCCCACTCGCGACTCTCGGAGGTGAATCTCGGCTACGTGGCCGTGCCGGCCGACAGCATCACCGAGACGACGCGGTCGCTCGCGCGCGAGTTGAACGTCGGGGTCGTCGGCGTCGAGAGCGCTGACACGGCCGCAGTACTCGAACCCCCGCGGGTGACGGGTGCAGGCGAGTTTTCCACCGGCGTCGAGGCGGTCCGGTTCCGGGCGCGGACCCACCGCCTGAGCGACGGCAGTTTCCCGGTGAATCACCCGAAGAACTACCTCGGGTACGCGCTCGCGCTCGCCGCCGAGGCCGATACGGAGGCGACGTACGAGAAGTATGTTATCCGCCTCACCGAGGACGGCCGCCGTGGCGCGATCCTACTCGGACTCGTCGACTGCCGAGGCAGGGAACGACTCTCGCACCTCGGCGGGGAAGTCGTCAGGTTCGCCCGGTCGCGGCACGGGAGCGTCGAGGCGGCGCTCTCGACGTTCGACGAGTGGACCGGGAAGTCGACGCGGTTCACAACACTCGCGCCGCGCTGGGCGCAACTCGCGCGGAGCGTGACGATGTAGTACGAACCCACTCGGCTCCTCGTCGACGCGCTCGAATCCCTCCACGGGGACGGTGTCCGTTCGGCGAGACTCCCGGCCGTCGCTGCGGCGGCCTGCGAGATCAATCGACCGCTCGCCGTCGAGATCTTCTTCACCACGGACGGGCGCGACGACGTGCTGGAACGCGACGGAACCCTCCGTCAGGCGGCCCTCAAACGCCCTGGCGTCTACAAATCTGGACTGCACTTCCAGTACAAAGCGCAACTCTACCACGTCGGCCTCGTAACCGCACGGGGGACCGACGACAAAGCCGACGCGCTCGAGGACTCCTGGGCCCTCGAACACCCCGTGGGGGCTGTGGAGCCCGAACGTTCTTAAGCGATTCCGAGGCCAGAACAGCCGATGAAGCGAACGGTTCGTGTCGAGACCGCAGACGGGGAGTTCACGATCACCGCCGTCCGGCGGGAGGACTGGAGCGATATGCGCGAGCCCTCTCCGGCCTGCGGCGGACGGGAGTTCGATCACGTCTCGACGACAGGCGGTCACTACGGCCAGCGGAGCACGGTAGTAGTGTTGCGTGCCCATACTTGTGACGCAGAGCAGGCCTTTCTCACGCGGTGCCGTGGGTGCGGCGTCGTGCTGGACAGACACGCAGCCGTCGATCTGCTGTTCCGGTTTGACCGGTGCCTGGGGTCCGGTGACAACTCGTGAGTGAAGCGTCACGGCCGGTCGAGAGCGCCACACACCGCAGATGAAGACCGTCACCCACTGCCGACCGGGAGCGCTAACTACTATGTCGGGGCCTGCCGACGCGTGGAGCGTGAGCGATTGGGGGGCCGAGTCGCCGGCTGATCCGCAACCGGACGCCGCCGCGACGCTGAGCCAGCCCGACTCCAGCGGCACGGACGCGTGGCTCTATGGGTGGGCGCTCGGGTATGCGGCGGTGGGGGCGGCGTCGCTACCAGTCCCGTTGTGCGCGATCGAACCGGGGGCGGGCGCGTTCGTCGTTAGCCTGATCGCCGCGACAGCCTCTTTCGCAGGGGTCCCGGGGGCGATTCTCTGGGGGCGGCTGGTGGCC
Organism: Halobellus sp.; assembly: GCF_042218505.1. NCBI lineage: Archaea > Methanobacteriati > Methanobacteriota > Halobacteria > Halobacteriales > Haloferacaceae > Halobellus > Halobellus sp. Next base: position 5,350 of record NZ_JBDGQZ010000051.1, on the reverse strand, counting down.
CGGACGCGCCAGCGACGCCCGTTCGTCCTCGTCGCGCTCGGCCTCACCGCGGGCGTCCTGCTCCTGTTGCCGTTCCTCTCCTCGCCGTGGACGATCCTGGTGGCGAACGCCGCGCTATGGTTCGTCGTCGCGGCCGCTGCACCGGTATTGAACCTCATCGTCGTCGAGGGGTATGAGACGAGCCAATGGAGCCGGCGGTTCGGCCTCCTGAACCAGTATCAGGGTTACGGATAGGTCGTAGGGCTCGTTGCCGGTGGTACCTGGTCGGTCGCTGCGGGCCCACGCCTCGGACTCGCGTCGCTGCCAGCGATGCGACTGTTCCTCGTCTTCAGCGGTGTCGCGGGCCTCGTGGGCGCGCTCGTCGTTCTCGCGTGCTATCCGGAGAATCCGGCGACGTCCAAACAGCGCTTTCAGTGGCTCTCACGACGACTCCGTCTCTCTGGTGAGGGGCCGATCCGGAGCGCACGCTGGATCCCGTTCGGACCGACCCGGATCTACTGGGCGCTCGGGGAGCTCCGCGGACAGGACTGGGGCTGGCGGAGCGCCGGCGGCGGGTTTCGTGACCGCTTCCCGGCTCCGCTCCGTCGATACCCATTCGCAGCCACCGTGTTCTTCGCGGGCTTCTCGGCGTTCTTCGGGCCGCTTCCGGCGTTCCTCGTCGACGCGGGGTACGGGACCAGCGAGGTGTTCGCCCTGTTCATCGTGAACTCCGCGACGTCGGCCGTGGCGTACGCCCGTGCCGGGACGCTCGCATCCGAACGAGATTCTGTCGGACTACAACTCGGAGCACTCGGCTTCCGCACTGGAGTCTTTCCGACCGTCGCGGTCGCGGGTGCAGCGATTGCACCCCCGTTCGGCCTCGTCGCCGTCGCCGGCCTGTTCATAGGGATCGGCGTCTCCTGGGCCGTCATCGCAGTGACGGCGATGGGACTAGAGACGCGGGTCGCGCCCGAGAGGGCCCGGGCGGAAGCGCTGGGGCTGTACACTGCGATCGGGAGTCTCGGCGGCGGGATCGGGAGCGCGCTTGGCGGGGCGGTCGCCGAGGGACTCGACTACCTCGCCGCGTTCATTGTCGCCAGCGGACTCGTCGCTGGGGCGGCCCTCGTCGTACGGAGCGGGTTAGACAATTTCGATACACCGGAATAATGAGAGGGGAGAAGACGTCGCGCGGACAGCGGCCCGGGAGCGCCTCAGTTCGTCGTCGTGTTCGTCGGCGAGATCCAGACCACGAGTCCCTCCTCGCAGCGGACGATCCCCTCGATGAACTCGCCGCGTTCCATCGGCGGGTCCTCGACGTCGTCCATCGAGACCCGGACGACTTGATCGACCTCGTCGACGAGCCACCCGACGGCGGCGTCGTCTCTGAAATTGCTGGCGTCGAAGATGACGATCCGGCTGGCCTCGCCCGTGTCTTCGACGTTCAGAAGCGTCTTCGGGTTTACGATCGACGTCGTCCGGCCACGGAGGTCCATCACGCCCTCAACGAACTCGGGTGCGTTCGGAACCGCGGTGAGCGACCCCCGATCGACGATCTCGGAGACGTAGTCGATGTCGACGCAGTACGTTTCGCCTCCCAGTTCGAACTCGAGAACCTGCATCTGGCGGGCGGTGGCATCGGTATCGTCGGTGGCGGTGGGTGCTGATGCGCCCGCCGCCGCGGTTTGTTCTTGCGACATATTGGGTTCGACGGCCGGTGCCGCCGGTCGTACTCGAACCGGGGCACACGCCGGCAATAAATGTACGCACGCTATTATCAGGGATGATTTTCGCCGGCGAGTGCTTAAGTCCCCCAATTCGGAAGGGCAAGTATAGATGAGCGGGTACGAATATGCCGCGGGGAAACCGACTCCGACGCCGGAAGGCCGGCAGTGCGCGTCCGATGCGCTCGGAGGCCATCGGAGGGGCCGCACGATCGGACCGCAAGCGGCTGTGCGCGATGGGCGGGGTATCGCCGTGGTCGACGACGGGGGTGCGGGCCGGTGAGCGCGGCCTCCGAACCGGGTGAGAGCGGGAGTTCGACCCGGGTGGTCGTCGTCGACGACTCGCGGTTTATGCGCACCCTGATCCGGAGTCTCCTCGAGGAAGGCGGCGTCGAAGTCGTCGGGGAAGCAGCAGACGGTTCGGACGCGCTCGACGCCGTCGTCGAACACGACCCGGACGTCGTGACGATGGACATCGAGATGCCCTCGATGAACGGACTCGAGGCCGTCGAGGCGATTATGACGGGCCACCCCACGCCCGTACTGATCCTCTCGGCACACGCCGAAGAGGACGCCGACGTGACCTTCGAGGCACTCGAACGAGGGGCCGTCGACTTCGTGACGAAGCCCGGCGGCGAAGTCACGTCGTCGATGCCAAGCGTGAAACGAGAACTGGTAGAGAAAGTCGAGTCCGCCGCGCGCGTCGACCTCTCGGCGGACGTGCGGGCCACCGGTCGCTCCTCGAGTGCTCGGGGCGGGGCAGGACCTGACGCTTGCGGGACAGCGACCGGCCGATCGGCGTCCGACAGGGCACGCAGCGGTCCAACGAACTCCGGTACTGCACGGAGTACCGGGAGCAGCGACGATCGGAAGTCAGCGAGAGCGGGCAGCGCGAGGGGGTCGGCGTCCACGTACCCGGACGTCGGCACGCTCGTCGTCGGCGCGTCCACCGGCGGTCCGGCCGTCGTCGAAGGGGTTCTCGGCGGGCTGACGGAGGACGCCAACCTCCGCGTAGTCGTGGTCCAACATATGCCCGAAGGGTTTACCACGCGCTTCGCGGACCGTCTCGACGGCCGGTCGTCGTACAGCGTCACGGAGGCGACGTCCGGCGAGCGGATCGGACCGGGTGAAGCCCGGGTCGCGCCGGGCGGGCACCACCTGCTCACCACGGCCGATCGGAACGGTCGACTCAAACTCGAACTCACTGAGAGTAAGCCGATCCACGGGGTCAGACCGGCGATCGACGTCACGATGGCCGCGACCGCGGAGACCGTCGATGGGCCGCTCTGTGCGGTCCTCCTGACGGGGATGGGTCGCGACGGAGTCGATGGCCTCCAGCGTGTTGCTGGAAACGGCGGTCACACCATCGCTCAGGACGAGGAGACCTCGGCTATCTTCGGAATGCCCCGACGAGCGATCGAGTCCGGTTCCGTCGACGACGTGGCGCCAGCCGGCAAGATCGCCGAGAACGCACTGCAGTACTTCGCGGAGGAGTGACCTATGAACGACGAACTCTACCAGGAATTCATCACCGAATCAGAAGAGAGCATCACCCAGTTGAACAACTCCCTGCTGGATCTCGAATCGAACCCCGACGACGACGAGGCGATCGACGACATCTTCCGGCAGGCACACACCCTGAAGGGGAACTTCGGTGCGATGGGCTTCGACGAGGCCGCGAAGGTGGCCCACGCCGTCGAGGACTTGCTCGATGAGGTCCGTAACGACCGGATCGAGGTGACTCACGAGCGGATGGACCTGGTCTTCGACGGGATGGACGAGATCCTCGACATCCTCCACGAGATCGAGAAGAGCGGCGAATCGTCGCGGGACCCGAGCGACCTCGTTGGTGAGATCCGCGACGTCGCAGAACCCATCGAGGGTGACGAGGCGCACGCCGACTCGGAACCGGTAGAGAGCGCCCCGGACGACGCGGCGGACACCGACGAAACGAGCGGGACGGAGGCAATCGAAGCCGCAATCGACGCGCTCGACCTTGACGACCCCTCGGTTGCGGATGCGGACCGACTCTTCAGCGCCGAGATCGGGTTGAACGTCGGCGATATGAAGAGTGTCGACGGTGGCCTGTTCGTTCAGGGACTCCCGGAGGACCTCGCAGTTGTCGGCGCCGACCCCAGCCTGGGTCGAATCGAAGACGGGGACTTCGGCGAAACGTTCGTCGTCTACGTCGCCGACGAGGAGCGGGGCCGACTCGAAGAGACCCTGTGGGATCTCTGGAAAGTCGAGTCGGTGACGCTCACCGACGTCAGCGTCATCGTCGACGATGCCGATGCGGGAGCGGACGCCAGCGATGTTAGTGCGGGAGCAGACGCCGGCGATACCGGGCCCGTGGGATCGACGGCGACACCCAGCGAGAACGTCGATCCCGACTCCGCGGCGGCGGCGGTCGACGCCGTGGTTAGCGCATACACCGACAGCGAATCGTCGGAGGAAGGTGACGGAAGCGAGTCCGTCGGCGATGCCGGCGAGGCGGAAAGCGGTGAGATTGGCGAGGCGGGAAGCAGCAAAGTCGGCGATGCAGGAAGCGGCCAGGCCGGCGAGGCCCCCGTATCGCCCGCGTCCGACGGTAACGAGGAAGCGCCCGCGGAGGTGGAAGCGGGTGAGGCAGCGGTCGAAGCGGCCGCAGGCGAATCAACCACAGATGGGCCAGCCGCATACCCGACGACGACTGGCTCTGGGAACGCCAGCGGGCGCAGCGACGAGTCGGCCGGCAAAGCCGAGAGCGACGGAAACGGGGACGCCGACGAGCGTTCGAGTGGGGATGACGGGGATGCAGGTGGAGACGATGGGAGCGCAGGCGGAAGCGACGAGAGCGCGGACGACGATGCGGAAGAGGAGGCTCGGTCGATCTCCGCGGTGAAGTCGGTCCGCGTCGACGTCGACCAACTGGACGAACTCCACAGCCTCGTCGAGCAACTGGTCACGAGCCGAATCAAACTCCGTCAAGCGCTCGGCGCGGACGACTCCGCCGGCCGCGACACGCTCGACGAACTCGACAAGATTTCCTCGGATCTCCAGGACACCGTAATGGATATGCGGTTGATCCCGCTGAAGAAGGTGTTCGACAAGTTCCCGCGACTGGTGCGAGACCTCGCACGAGACCAGGATAAGCGGGTGAACTTCTCCGTCGAGGGGCAGGACATCGAACTCGACCGGACAATTCTCGACGAGATTTCCGACCCGCTGATGCACGTGCTTCGCAACGCGGTCGATCACGGAATCGAACCCCCCGGGGAACGCGAATCGGCCGGCAAACCCGAAACCGGCTCCGTCGAACTCCGGGCGCGGCGTGAACACGATACGGTCGTCATCACCGTCGAGGACGACGGATCCGGCATCGACGCCGACGTGATCAGAGACAAAGCGGCGGAAAAAGGAATCCGCCCACGAGGCGAACTTTCGGATCTGACCGACAGCGAAGTCTACGACTACATCTTCCACCCGGGCTTTTCGACCAACGAGGAGATCACCGACGTCAGCGGTCGCGGGGTCGGTATGGACGTCGTCAAGACCACCGTCGAATCGCTCGACGGCTCGGTCAACGTCGAGAGTACACTCGGACAGGGGACGACCATCTCGATCCGACTGCCGGTGTCGGTCGCGATTATCAAAGTGCTTTTCGTCCGGAT
>NZ_JBDGQZ010000046.1:0-33422 GCF_042218505.1 Halobellus sp. | reverse complement strand
TCGCGGTTACGGCCACCCGAAGGCCGAAGGATACCAAGCTACCCCACCGGCCCGCACGTATACCATCGCTACTCTGTCTCTTAATCCTTCCGAACCGGGTCGCCTGCGGTGTCACTCAGAGACTTCCATCCCCGCTCGCGTCCGTCGGTGCATCCGTCGCGGCAGGTGACTCGAAGTACCGATTGCGGTGCCGCCGACACCCGGGATTGAACGCCGCCCCGCACTCGGGACACGCGCCGTCGCCGTCGAGGTACGTTCGCGCCGACAGCGTCGCCCCACAGACGCCACACAGCACCGCGGACTCGTCGAACCGCTCGCGCGGCCACGGTTCCGGGTCGTGGTCGGTGGCGGCGGCGTGGCACGCGTGACACGGCGAGAACGCCTCGCAACAGCCGAACCGGAGGGCGACGACGTCGACCGGATCGTCCCAGTGAGCGCACCGCGTCTCCGGGTCGACCGCGACCCCGACGAGCGGAACCGGGAATCGCCCGTCTGCGGCGGGCGCTCGCGTGGTCCGCGTCTCCGATCTGTCGCTCGTCTGTGGTCGGTGGTCATCCATCGCTCAGTACCTGGCGAAGCCGTCGGTGTCGAGGTAGTTGTGCGCGACGGTGACGGCGTGGTCCGCGTGCAGGACTTCCGGACCTAGTCGCATCCGCCGGTCGGCAGCCTCGGCGAGTGCCGCGCCCTCCTCGTCGGTGAAATTGCGGTGATCCGAGAGGACGAACAGCGGGTCGGTGGGCGGTCCGACCTCAGCCACGGGGATGCCGTCCTCGTGGAGTTCGACGACGGTCGCCTCGGCCGCGAGTTCCTCGAGCATCGCGGTAAATCCCATCCGACGGATAGAGACCCCCGGGGACGCCTCCGCTGGCAGATGGCCGATGGCGTCCTCGCGGTTCTCCAGCGCGCCTCGGATCAGCGCAGCGGTGCTCCGCTCGTCGGGGTTCAGTCGGCGGAGGTCCGACCCCTCGAAACTGACGGTGAACGTGTCGCCGAGGACGAGGTGGACGCTGACGTCCTCGCGGATGTCGTGTGAGAGGAAGAAGGCGCTCGTGACGCACCGACAGAGCACGTCGAGGCGGCCAGCGCCGCCGGTGATGTCGTCGAGCGAGAACTCGGGCGTCGTCGGCGCGTCGTGACCGACGATCAGGAACTGACGCATAGCCCGTCTCTCGGCTCATCGGTGATCAATCGCGCGTTTTCACTCGATTCGATTGGCGATCAGGGATACATCGACGCGTCGGCTGGGATCGTCAGGCCGTGGCCGGACGCGTCGGCGCAGTCGGTCGATCCGGTGACCGCTTCGACGGCGGCGCGGGGGCGTTCCCCGTCTTCTGACCGCTCACGAGGAAGTCGGCGAGGTTACCGATGAACGCCTCGTTACTCGCGAGATGGGCGTTTGTCGGCCTGAGGAAGTCCGTGTCGCCGATCATAGCCGCGTCGCCGGACTGCACCGCGACGGCGTAGGTGTCGGCACGGCGGGTCGTCGACAGTTTCGTCCCTTCGATCGTCGAGAGGGCGACCTGCCCGCGCTCGGTCGTGACAGCGCGCGCGTCGGCGAAGACGACGCGATCAACGCCGTCGGCGAGGGACCCGCCCTCGCCCGTCGCGTAGACGTTCCGGAAGTTGTGCTGGTACTCGTCCATATTGAACAGGTAGCCGGACTGGCCGGCGACTCCCACCGACGAACTCACGCCGGCACCGCCACTCGAGGGCCGTTGGGTTCCGAGTCCCAGCAGACTCGTCATCAGACTCACGCCGCCGGAGGAAGCCGGATCCGACAGCAGGACGACGCGGCCGCCCGCTTCGGTGAACGCGCGAATGCCGGCCAGTTGATCAGGCGTGTACGGTCGCCCGGGGTTCGCGACGAGGAGGGCGTCGGCGCTCCGGAGCGACTGGTTCCACACCTGGCCACGGGCCTGTTCCTGGGTTACGACCCGGACCTCGTGGCCGTTCTCGACCAGCGTGGTCACCAGCGTCGAGAGTTTCTCCTCGGAGAGCTGATTCCCGTGCGCTTGATCCACGAGAATCGTCTTGCCCGACGCGCTGCTCTCCATCGCGATTGTGCCGTTCTCTTCGGCGGCGTCGACGCGGACCGCGTCGAGGTCGGTCTGCTGCTCGGCGAGGTTCGTCACTTCCGGCGTGTCGCCGGCGGTGACGAACGGGAGCGCTGCCGCGCCGCCAACGACGACGGCGACGATCACGACAAACGCCACGGCGGGACCCGTCAGGTCACGCGCTCGCATCGGTGGTCACCTCCGGGCTGTGATAGGGTACTTCGTCCATCATCAGTGGTCTCGTGACGGGGACGACGCCGCTCGTCCGATCGCTCCGCTTGTAGATCTGTGTGCCATTGTCGGTCTCGGAGGCGAAAAAGAGGAGGCCGAGTGAGTTCGGTGGCTCTTGTCTGACGACGTCGTACTTCTCCATTCCGGCCAACGCCGCAGCGCGATCGATCGCTGTCGGCAGCGAACCGATGCTGTCGGCGTACCCGTTCTCGACGGCCTCCGGGCCGAGGTATGTTTTCGCGTAGGCGACTTCCTCACGCGAGAGCGTGATGTTTTCGCCACGGTGCTCCATCACGCGACCGACGAACTGCCGCTTGAGGGACTCGATCGTCCGCTCGCGTTGGTCGGCGGTCGGCTGGGCCTTGTCGGGACCGGTCCGAATGATCGAATCCGGAATCGGGATGCTCCCGCCGGAGCCGATCACGCCGACGCTGCCGACCTCCGACGAAGAGAGGACGTAGATCTCGTCAGCCGGGAGCATCCCGTAGTACGCGCCGGACGCGCCGACGCCCTGCACCGAGGCGACGACCGGCATCTGTTCTGCTGTGCGCAATACTTCCAGGTAGAGTCGCTCGCTGGGAGCGACGGCACCGCCACCGCTGTCGATCTTGAGAACAACTGCTTTGATGGACTCATTTGTCCGTGCGTTGCGGAGGTCCTCGGCGATACCGTCCACCGTCGTCGAAGAAATGGTGCCGGAGATCGTGATGACCGACACCGTTCCGTCTGACTGGGCGGAGGTACCGTAGCCGTACGCAGCGGGGGCGAGCACCGCACTCACCAGGACGGCTGCGACGATGGCGACGACGAAAATCGTCCTCGCTTGCGCCGCGGATGAATCTCTGCTCATACTGCATCACCGAGGAGAAGACAGGAGGCAAAAGACGTTCGCGTGGCACAAAATCGGATTTCACTCACAGTCGTCGCCGCCAGCGTCTCTGCGACAGGAGACAGTGATTGAGTCCGACGGTTTCGGGAGGCTCGCGCAGCGGCTTCAGTCGGTCAGTCCGTATCCCCGCTGGAAGAGCGCGATGTCGAGGCCGAGTACCGCGATCGTGAGTCCCGAAAGGACCGCCAGCGACGCGTTGGGGTCAACCTCGCTGACGCCGAGGAAGCCGTATCTGACGCCGTTGACCATATAGATCATCGGATTCAGTAGCGAGACCTGCTGCACCGTCTCGGGGAGTTCGTTCAGCGAGTAGAAGACGCCGCCGAAGAACACCAACGGCCGGAGGATGAACTGATTCAGCATCGTCAGATCGTCGAAGTCGTCGGCCCACAGTCCGGCGATGACGCCGAGACTCGCGAACAGCGTCGTGATGACGACGCCGAACGCGACGAGATAGAGCGGTTGCACCACGCCGACGGAAGTGAAGAACGCTCCGATGAGCGCGATCAGAATGCCGACAATTGCGCCGCGGATCGCTGCCGCCAGCACGTACGCACCGATCATCGTCTGGTACGACAGCGGCGAGGTGAGCACCTCCTCGATGTAGCGGTTCCACCGGCCGTGGAAGATATTGAACGAGGTGTTCTCGAAGGCGTTCGAGATGGCGCCGAGCACGACCAGTCCGGGGAGGATGAACAGGATGTACGGCACCCCGGCGATCTGATTGATCCGCTCGCCGAGGATGACCCCGAAAACCGAGAAGTACAGGATGTTGGTGATGAACGGTGGCAGGAAGGTGTTCCGCGGGCGGCGAAGGAAGCGGAGCACCTCCCGGCGGAGTAGCGCGAGAAAGCCCGTTGAGTCGAAACTCACTACGAGGACACCTCCGGCGTGGCTCGGCCTTCGCCCGCTCTCGTCATCTCGACGAACACTTCCTCGAGCGAGGTGCGCTGGATCTCCAGATCGACGATCTCGTGACCCGTCTCGTCGAGCCGCCGCACGACGTCCGGCGCGACGAGTCCGCCCTGCCGCGCGGTGACGACGAGACGCGTGCCCCCCAGTTCGACTGCGTCGACGCGCTCGTCCAGCGCTGCGAAGTCCGGCACGGCGTTCGGTTCCTCGCGCAACTGGACGACGACGTCGTCGGTTCCGCGGTCCATCAGTTCCTCGGGGCTCGCGACGTCGAGGACGCGGCCGGAATCGAGGATCGCAACCTCGTCACAGAGCCGTTCGGCCTCCTCGATGTAGTGGGTGGTGAGCAGGATGGTCGTTCCCCGCTGATTCAGGTCGACGATAGTCTCCCACAACTCGTGACGGAGTTGGACGTCGACGCCGGCGGTCGGCTCGTCGAGAATCAGGAGGTCCGGCTCGGTGATGAGTGCGCGCGCCAACATAAATCGGCGCTTCATCCCGCCGGAGAGCCAGTCGAAGCGGGTGTCGCGCTTGTCGTAGATGCCGACGCGCTTCAGGACCTCCTCGGTCCGCTCGCTCGCGCGCTCTCTCGGGATCCCGTGGTAGCCCGCCTTGTGTTCGAGCACCTCGTGGATCGGAAAGAAGCGATCGACGTTGAACTCCTGTGGCGCGAGGCCGATGCGGTCGCGGACTTCGCGGTACTCCTCCCGAACATCGTGGCCGAACACGCGGGCGTCTCCCTCGGTCCCGCGGACGAGTCCCACGAGGACGTTGATGAACGTGGTCTTGCCTGCGCCGTTGGGGCCGAGCAGACCGAAGAACGAACCCTCGGGCACGGTGAGGTCGACGCCGTCAAGCGCTTGTACGTCGCCGTAGGACTTTCGTAGATCGCGTATCTCGATCGCAGATTCCATTCACCATTGACTTGTGACTCTGCCGACCTAAGAACCACGAAGTCGGACGCCGCTACCGGCTCATTTCGCCGGGGGCACCACAGCGAAACAGCGATGCCCGTGGGTGATGATCACCAGATGTGGACCGCTCAGATGGCTCGGCGGCGCTCGAGGGCGAGAACGCGTCCGACAATGACAGGGCCAGCCCCGACGCGACCGGAACTCCCACCGACGGGGATGGCTCCGGCGGTGCCGACGTGATTTCGCCCAGCGACCTCCCGAGCGGTGCTGACCGCGCCCGTTTCGCCCGCCTCCGACGACTCAGCCACGCTCTCGACAGCGCGGTAGCGATTCCCGGAACGCGGATCCGGATCGGGCTCGACCCGATCCTGGGGCTGCTTCCGGTGGTGGGCAACGCGCCCACGACGGCCGCCTCGGCGTACGTCGTCGCGGAGGCCGCAGCGCTCGGCGCGCCGAGAGCCACGCTGGTACGGATGTGCCTGAATCTCCTGCTCGACGCCGCTGTCGGTTCGATACCCCTCGTCGGCGACGCGTTCGACGCGGTCTGGCGGGCGAACAACCGCAACGTCCGGTTGTTGCACGCGCGCATCGACGACCCAGGGGGCGAACGCCGGGACCGACGAGCCGTGGCTGCGCTCGGTCTTGTCGTGTTCGGTCTCGTACTCAGTGTCGGTGCCGCCGCCGTCGTCGCCGTCTGGTGGCTGTTTGGCCTCGTCAGTATCGTCTGATGTCTATCAGGCCTCAGGAGCGCCGTCTGATGGGCGGTTCGCCCCGGGCCGACGAAGGGCAAGACAGAAGCGCCGCCCGGCGTTCGTACCGGTATGAGCATTCTCGCCGACGCCCGCGCACTCGATGCGCAAGAGCCGGTCTGCGACGCCTGTCTGGGCCGGGTCTTCGCCGACCGGAGCCACGGGCTAACGAACGACGAGCGGGGCCGTAGCCTCCGCATCGCGGCTGCGCTCGACGACGACGAGCCCCACGAACCGATCGACCCGGAGTCGTGCTGGGTCTGTGAGGGCCGCTGCACTGCGTTCGACGAGTGGGCCGAGCGCTGTGTTGCGGCCGTCGAGGACATCGAGTTCGACACCTACCAGGTCGGGACCCGGACGCCGGCGCTGATCGAGGAGAACGAACGGTTGTTCAGGGAGTCCGCCGACCTCGACCCCGAGACGGGCGAACTGTTCAAATCCGAGTTCAACCGCGAGGTCGGCAAGCGCGTCGGGCGACTCACCGACGCGACGGTCGAGTTCGGACGACCGGCGGTACAGTTCACGCTCGACCTCGAAGCCGACCGCGTCGAAGTCGACGTTCACTCGACGTTCGTCTACGGCCGCTACCGGAAACTCGAAGGCGACATCCCCCAGACGGAGTGGCCCTGCAGCGACTGCGACGGGTCGGGATACGTCGGCAAGCAGGTCTGTGAGACCTGCGACGGCACAGGCTACCTGTATCAGGACAGCGTCGAAGGGCTGACCGCGCCGGTCGTCCGCGACGTGATGGACGGGACCGACGCGACGTTCCACGGGGCCGGACGGGAGGACGTCGACGCCCGGATGCTCGGTACCGGCCGTCCGTTCGTGATCGAAGTGATGGAACCGCGCCGGCGCAACGTCGACGTCGAGCGTCTGGAGGGCGACATCAACGCGTTCGCCGAAGGCCGAGTCGAGGTCGAGAGACTGCGACTCGCCACGTACGAGATGGTCGAACGGGTCAAAGGGCTGAACGCCTCCAAACGGTACCGCGCGGAAGTCGAGTTCGGTGATGCGATCGACGCCGAGACGCTCGCCGATGCGCTCGCCGAACTCGAAGGCGCGACAATCGAGCAGTACACGCCGCACCGCGTCGATCACCGCCGGGCGAACCTCACCCGCGAACGCGCCGTCTACGAGGCGGAGGGCGAGCGCGCGGACGCCTACCACGCCACTGTCGAAATCCACGGCGAGGGCGGTCTCTACATCAAGGAACTGATCTCCGGCGACGAGGGCCGAACGGAACCGAGCCTCGCTGGATTGCTCGGCGTCGATGCCACGGTGACCGCGCTCGACGTCGTGGGCGTCTACGGCGAAGCGGAGGACTTCGAGGCCGAGGAGTTCTTCCGCGAGGACACCGCGGCGACCTCCGATACCGACGCGGGCGGCCCGGCCGACGCTGCGGACGAATGACCGCTCGCGAGCCCGACGACGACCCGACGGGTGACGCCGGACCGGCGGCCGACGAGACAGCTCTCGGCACCGACGAGGCCGGCAAGGGGCCGGTCCTCGGGCCGATGGTCGCCGCGGCGGTCCGCGCGTCCCCGGCGTCGATTCCGGACGACGTCGACGACTCGAAGCGACTCACGCCGGCGGCTCGAACCACGCTCGCCGCGACGTTGCACGACTCGCCGGACGTGGACGTGGCTGTCGCGGCGATCTCGACCGACCGGATCGACGATTCCGAGACGGATATGAACTCGCTGACGGTCGCCGCGCAGGCCGAGGCGGTGGCGCAGATCGCCCGCCACGGCGACCGAGTCGTCGCGGACGCGGGCGATGTGAGCGAGTCCCGATTCGCGCGCCGCGTCGGCGACCGCGTCGCGAGCGACGGTCCGTCGGTCGAGGTTCACGCCGAACACGGGGCGGACGAGGTGTACCCGCTGGTCGCCGCCGCGTCAATCGTCGCGAAAGTCGAGCGCGACAACCGAATCGAAGCGCTCGAAGCCGACTACGCCGACCACGGACCGATCGGGAGCGGCTATCCGAGCGATCCGACGACTCGGGAGTTCCTCAGCCGGTACGTCGCAGAGACGGGTGAACTCCCGGACTGCGCGCGGGCGTCGTGGGCGACGTCGGAAACCGTCCTCGCGGCCGCAGAGCAGTCGGGACTCTCGGAGTTCTGAAGCGGACTGCTGGTGTCGGGAGCCGGGTTAGATCGACCGTCTTGGCTCAGCGCATCTCCTCCAGTGAGACGTACGACCCCTCTTTCGCGGAGATCCACGTCGTCGGGAGTTCCAAAGGGGTCGCGTCCGCGGGATAGAGCGTACACACGTCGGGAGCGTCGTCGTACTCCTCGATTCGGGCGACACAACGCCGGGCAGTCGGCGTATCGGCCTGGTCGTCGGAGGCAGCGGGATCGGGGAGGTGGGAGTTTGTGGACATAGTCTTGATGATCTTGGCGGCGTCCGTCGGTCTCGTCGCCCGGTACACTTCGATATTGCCCCGGGTTCGTATTTAAACAGTCACCTATTCCTGTAGGGTGAACACGAGCGGCGATTCGAAGACATCGGACGGGGCCCGACGCCCGCCTCGGGACCGCTCTCAGCGATCGATCGTCGTCAGCGCACGCAGGATGTCGCCGTACGCCGGTCGGGTGATGAGGACCCCGACGAGGACGCCAAGGATAGTGAAGATGGCGAAGCCCTGGAGATCGCCGAGCGAGAGGATCGCCAGCGGCGACATCGCCAGGACGGTCGTCGCGGCGGCCGCGCCGATCACCCAGAACGCCTTGCGGAAGCGCGACTGGAAGACGCGACGGGAGTTGATCTCTCCCTCGGCCATCACCTCGTCTGCGATGATGATGAGGTCGTCCACCCCGGTTCCGATCACGGCGATAAAGCCGGCGATGACCGACAGATCGAGCGGATAGCCGATCCCGGCGGCGAATCCAAGCAGGATGACGACTTCCGAGAGCGCCGTCACGACCATCGGCGCGGCGACCCGGCCGTCGCTGTAGCGAACGAAGACCACGCCGCTGACCGCGAGAACGGCGACGATGCCCGTGATAAGTGAGTTGACCCGGAAGTCAGTTCCCTGACTCGGCGAGATGTACGAGACCGTCCCGCCGCTGGCTTGGGAGAAGTCCAGTTGTGCCGGCAGTGCGCCGGCGCGGAGGTTGATCGAGACCTGCTGCGCCTCGGAGATGTTCGTGGTCTGCAGTTGGAAGACCGGGTCGCCAGCCCAGGAACCGCTCCGGAGACTGTCGGCGAGTCCGGGGCTCATCCCGAAGGCGTTGGTCACTTCGCCGTTGACGACGAGGAGGAGACACGGTTCGGTGCCGTTGGGATTCTGCTGGTACGTACACCGTGTCCCGCCCTCTTGAGCCAATCCGGTGTCGACCATCGACTGCTGGAACTCCGGCGCGATCGACTCGGAGACGGTCACCGGCACGTACGCGCCCGACGACTGCCCCTCCTGAGCGGTCCCGATGCTCTGGAAGTCCTCCTGTTGGAGGACGACCTCGCGGGTGTAGTTCCCGTCGGTGGGGTAGTACGCCTCGATCACGACTGTCCCTCGTTCGGAGACGAGTTCGCGGACCTGTGAGGCGTCCTGGTTCGGTACCTCGACCAAGACGTAGTTCTCTCCCTGGGCGGTCGTCACTTGCTGGACGGTCCCCCCGGAGAGGCCCGCCTCGTTGATCTTGTTCTGGAGAATGCGGACGACTTCTTGCCGCGTTGACTCTGTCACGCCTTGTCTGATCGTCTCGTACTCGTAGCCGGTCGCTTCGAGTGCGGCCGCCAACTCTTCGCTGGTGACGTTCTCGGCGGTCACTTCGACAGTAGAGCTCGCTCCGGACTGCGGTTGTGCGGTCGTCCGACCGCCCGCCGCACCGGGGCGAGCGATGACGTCGGCCGGACCTGCGCCCTCGACCTCCGCGGCGACGTTCTGCTCGACAACGCGCGGGTCGTCACCGCCGAACGCGACGCCCTCGGCCGTCACACCGACGAGCGGCGCGCGGACGCGCGTCCCACCGGAGAGTTCGAGTCCGTACTGGAGATTCGTCAGATTACTCGTGGCCGCGACATCGCCGCCACCACCGCCGTCGGCCGCGAGCGTCGGCGAAAAGAGGGCGAATCCCGAGATGAGGATGAAGACGACGAGGAGGAGAATCCGCCAGTTGTCGCGGACATCCACCATCAGCGGGACACCCCCTCGAATTTGTACCAGCGGAGCAGGCTCAGATTCAGCAGGTAGGTGTTCATCAGGTCAGCGGCGAGTCCGAAGACCAGCACAGTCCCGATGGCCGCCAGCAACTGGATCCCGAACAGCGTCGCCGTGACCGTCATCACGACCATCGCCGAAATCGACGTCAGCGTCATCGTCACACCGGTTCGCATCGCTCGGTACGTCGATTCGTAGAAGTCACCGGACCGCCGGAGGACGTGGTTGTTCAACAGGATGTCTGAGTCGACGGAGTACCCGATGAGCATCAAGAGCGCCGCGACGGTCCCCAGCGAGAGTTCGATGCCGAGGACGTTCATCAGCGCCAACGGGATCGCGATGTCGGAGAACGCCGAGAGCACGACTGCAATCGACGGGACGAACACGCGGAACATCGCAAACACGAGGATACTCATCCCCAGGAACGCGACCCCGAGACCGCCGAGCGCGAGCACCTGCGTGTTCGCGCCGAAACTCGCAGACACCGAAGAGACCGACCTGACGTCCAGCCCCGCGTCCTGCGCCTGGCGTTCTAACGCCGCGGCGCTGATCCCATCTGAACCCGCTTCAGACTGGAACGTGACGACGTAAACGCTCTGGGCCGGCACCGAACGGATCGTCTCCGGCTCCTCCGAGAACGCCGATCTGATCTGCTCTTCGGCCGCGGACTGCGGGCCGTCGATCGCCACTTGCACTTCCGTCCCACCGGTGAATGCGATCCCCTGATTCACCGGCGATCCAGTCATCACGTACCACCCGCCGATGACGACGAGCGCGACCACCAGCACGACGAGTGGGATCGCCGCCAACTGGCGGTTCGTGTACCGGGTGTAATCGACTTCCGGTACCCTGAACTCAACCATAGATGCCGGTGGAGAGCCCCGCCGAATAAGCCTTCTTATGCTCGTCGCTACCGGTCGCTGCCGCCGTGTCCCGAACTGCGGGAGGCTACGGCATATACCGGATCGAGAGCACTCCCGGCGACGAGCGGATCTCGACCCGGTTCACCCCGAGGCGGGCCGCCCGCGAGAGCAGTCCCTCCTCGCCTTCGAGGACGTCGTCGACGGCGGTCTCCGTGTCGTCTTCGGGAACCGTGATGACGTGTATCTCCCCGGTGCCCTCCCGCGGTTCGCGGGCCAGGTCGCCCACGTCCTGTGCGGCGGCCAACTCCTCGGAGCGCGCCGTCGGCGGTTCCTCGCTCCGATCGATAGACAGCGACCGCCGGGAGACGGTCTCGACGAGTTGGTAGGAGACGTTCATCGGCGGATCGGGCGCGACGGCCCCCTCGACGACGTCGTTGCGATCGACGCCAGGATTCGAAGACAACGTGTGGACCTGGCCGCTCTCGACGTTCTTGAAGACGGCCGAGGCGTCGTCAGCGGCGGTCACGAGGAACGTCCCCTCGATCCGTTCGTCGTCCGCTGCGGTATCGGCGTCAGTCATCGCTCGCCGATACACGATTGGCGCACTTGCCGGTTTCGCCGTGTCGCTGCGTCCGTTATCGCCCGCGACTGCGGCCCTCTGTCGGCTCGCCGCCGACTCGCCGACAGTTCAGCCGAACACCGACCGTTCAACGGAAGAGCCAGTGCGCGAGGCCGACGAGCGCGGCCCCAGCGAGCGGCACCGACCACGAGAGGACCGCTGGAATCGCGTACAGTACGCTGATCACCGGGGCGAAAGCTCCCGTCGGCTGTGGGCGGGTTACCATCTCGCCGTCTAGGACAAACGTCTCCGGCATCGAGGCGACCAGCCCGAGATACAGCGAGAGCAGGAAGAGAAAGCCGGCTACGGCGAGAGCGGTCTCGTGACGGCGAGACGTGTCGGTTCCCCGCCGACGCCGACGGGCTACGACGAGCGTCGGCGCGATTGCGGGGAGGACGACAAGCAGGCCGATAACGACGTAGAAGGCGCGAGAAAGCGTCAGCGAGCCACCCTGGACGGCCGCGGTCTGGCCGATGAGGACGATCAACGCGATGGTGACGAGCAGGCCAATGAGCGTGACGGCGAGTCCGCTCGCGACGACGTAGAGTTTGAACAGCCGCGACTCGCTGGCCCGGAACGCGAACGGGTACGCGCCGAAGACGCCCCCGTAGTCGGATGTCATCGCCCGACGTAGGACGCCGGGCCGTTTCAACAGACCGATTTCGTTATGTCCCGGTGTTGACCGACCGCTTTTTCGCCTGCGGCGATAGTCGGTACGTATGCACATCGACCTCGGCAGCGCGCTCGGCGCGACGCCCGGCGTTTCCCGGGACTCGCTCGAACGGCTCGACGAACAGGTGGCGACCGCTCACGAGCGAATTCAGGCCGGTCGTCGGAACAGCGAACACGGCTATGCGGCGCTGAATCTCCCCGACACAGTCGACCTCGATGCCATCCGCGGCGCGGTCGCGCCGTTCGATGATCCGGCGGCTGTTCTTACGGTCGGCATCGGGGGCAGCGCGCTCGGTGCGGCGACGCTCGCCGACGCGCTCGCCGGACCGGCGGATCCGGACGCGTACTTCCTCGACAACGTCGATCCGGAGCACGTCTCCCGGCTGTTGGCGTCGCTGCCGCTCGATCGGACCGTGGTGAACGTCGTCTCTCGGTCCGGGACCACCGCCGAGACGCTCGCGAACTTCCTGGTCGTTCGCGAGGCGATGGCCGACGCCGGCGTCGACTGGACCGAGCGAACGCTCGTCACGACCGGCGAGTCGGGAAACCTCCGCGACCTAGCGGACAAGCACGACCTCCCGTCGCTGTCGGTTCCGGACGGCGTTCCAGGTCGGTTTTCGGCGCTCTCGACCGTCGGTCTCGCTGTGGCCGCGATCCAGGGACACGATATCGACGCGCTGCGGGCAGGCGCGGCAGAGGCGGCCGACGGACTGTCCGGGTCGCTGTTCGAGACGCCCGCGTACGCCTACGGCGCGGCCACCTACGCACTCGCTGGACGCGGCGCGCTCACCAACGCGGTGATGCCGTACACCGAGCGGCTGGAGACGTTTGCCGAGTGGTTCGCGCAGCTGTGGGCGGAGAGTCTCGGGAAGGACGGTCTCGGGCAGACGCCGGCGCGGGCGCTCGGCGCGACCGACCAGCACTCGCAACTCCAACTGTACCGTGCGGGGCCGCGTGACAAACTCGTGACTCTCATCCGACCGCGCGACCGGCCCGATTTCGGGATTCCGGCGACCGACCTCGACGGGCTCTCGTACCTCGGCGGCTCCTCGCTCGGCGAACTGCTCGACGCCGAGTTCGAGGCGACGGAGGCGAGCCTCGTCGAGTCGGGCGTCCCCGCGATCCGCGTCGAGATCGACGCCGTCGACGGGCGATCCCTGGGCTCACTGCTCTACGAAATGGAGGCCGCGTGCGTCCTCTACGGCGAACTAGCGTCGGTTTCGACGTTCACACAGCCGGCGGTCGAGTGGGGGAAACGCGCCGCTCGCGGACTGCTCGGTGAGGGCGGCTTCGAGGAGGCCGACGCCGTCGACGAACGGACGAGCCTGGTGGTAGAGTAGCGACGGACTCGTCAGCTGAAGGGGGTGAACAGCCGGCACGACCGCTCCCGCGCCGACGTGCCGGGCAACCGCTTCCCGACGCGGGACTGCGTTCAGCGCACGTGGGTGCTGGTCCCGTGATCCGAAATAAACTCTCGCGGCAGTCCGCGCCGGACGGTTCGCGCTCGCCGCAACATCTTTATTCTCGTCCTTCGTGGGTAGAGCCAACACGGGTGATTGATCCCCCGTGACGGTGAGCCGTGCTTCTCCGACCCAAAGTTGGCAAGCGTTAAATGGCTCCCTTTCGAACCGGGCTGTAGTATCCCGTGAGAACTTCTTCCCCAACCACACCCCGTCACAAGATATGGTAGACGTAAGCCAACACGAGCTCGTCCCAGAGCATACGCTCATCGACGAGGATGAGGTCGAGTCGATGCTGACGCAGTACGACGTCAAACGCGCCGACCTGCCGAAGATCAAGCGGAAGGATCCGGCGCTGCCCGACGACGCGGCGGTCGGTGACGTCGTCAAGATCGTCCGCGACTCTCGAACCACAGACAAAGCGGTATCTTACCGACTGGTGATTGAATGAACCGACAGGACCGACGCGTCGTCTCACGCGAGTATTTCTCCGAAGAACGGCTCGCAGAACACCACTTCCGCTCGTTCAACAACTTCCTCGATCGGGGGATGCAGGACGTCGTCACCGAGAAGGAACGTATCGAGACCGACATCGGCGACAAGGAGGGCGAAGAGCCCGTCTTCGTCGAACTGGGCGACGTGCGTGTCGAGACCCCGCGCGTCCGCGAAGCCGACGGTTCCGAGGAACTACTCTTCCCGCAGGAAGCCCGCCTCCGGAACATCACCTACGCCGCGCCGGTGTTTATGGAGATGTCCATCGTCCGCGGCGGCGAAGAGGAAGAGGAGGTCGTCGTCGACACGACCGAGACCAAAGTGGGCCGGATGCCCATTATGGTCGGTTCGACGAAGTGCAACATCGACGGCCTCACCGAAGAGGAACTGATCGAGATCGGCGAGGACCCCGTCGACCCCGGCGGCTACTTCATCGTCAACGGCTCCGAGCGGGTACTGATGACCTCCGAGGATCTCGCGCCCAACAAGATCCTCGCCGAGTACGACTCGAAGTACGGCGACGAGATCCAGGTCGCAAAGACGTTCTCGCAGCGCCGTGGCTACCGCGCACTTGTCCTCTGTGAGCGCAACCGTGAGGGGCTGCTCGAAGTCTCCTTCCCGTCCGTCTCGGGCAGCGTCGACTTCGTGACGCTCGTCCGCGCGCTCGGACTCGAATCCGACGAGGAGATCGTCCACCGCGTGAGCGACGACCCCGAGATCGTGAAATTTATGCTCGAAAATCTGGAGGAGGCCGAAGTCCAGACCGAAGAGCAGGCCATCGAGACGCTCGGCAAGCGCGTTGCGGGCGGCCAGGGAAAGAACTACCAGTTGAAGCGCGCGAACTACGTCATCGACCGGTACCTCCTGCCACATCTGCACGAGGACGGCGTCGACGACGAGGACGTGCGCATCAACAAGGCGTACTACCTCTGCCGGATGGCCGAGGCGTGCTTCGAACTCGCGCTCGAACGCCGCGAGTCCGACGACAAGGACCACTACGCCAACAAGCGGCTGAAGGTCTCCGGCGACCTGATGAAGGACCTCTTCCGGACGGCGCTCAACAAACTCGCCCGCGACGTGAAGTACCAACTCGAACGGGCGAATATGCGGAACCGGCAGTTGACTGTCAACACGGTCGTTCGTTCGGACGTGCTCACCGAACGGCTCGAACACCCGATTGCGACAGGAAACTGGGTCGGCGGGCGGTCTGGGGTGTCCCAACTCGTCGACCGGACGGACTATATGGGTGTGCTCTCGCACTTGCGTCGACTCCGCAGCCCGCTCTCGCGGAGTCAGCCGCACTTCGAGGCGCGCGACCTGCACGCGACCCAGTGGGGTCGCATCTGTCCCTCTGAGACCCCGGAGGGGCCGAACTGTGGCCTCGTGAAGAACTTCGCGCAGGCGATGGAGCTCTCACAGAACATCGAAGACGAACAGTCGCTCAAGCGCGAACTGGCGTCGATGGGCGTCGAAGGAATTCCCGGTATCGAGGGACCGGCAGCTGGAACCCCCGCGGACGACTAATCAATGGCTCAGACACAACGAGAGGCGAAAGTCTACGTCAACGGTAGTCTGGTCGGTACCCACCCCGACCCCGAACAGCTCGCAGAACAGATCCGAGAGGCCCGCCGCCGCGGCGACGTCAGCGAGATGGTCAACGTCTCGGTGAAAGATCGCACGCGTGAGGTCATCGTCAACGCCGACGCCGGTCGCGCGCGCCGTCCGCTGATCGTCGTCGAGAACGGCGAACCGCTCCTCGGCGACGACGAAATCGAGGCGGTCAACGAGGGCGCCCTGGAGTTCGAGGACCTCGTCGAGCGCGGCTACGTCGAGTTCATCGACGCCGAGGAGGAAGAGGACATCTACGTCGCCGTCGACGAGGACGAGGTCTCCGAGAACCACACGCATCTTGAAATCGACCCGCAACTCATCTTCGGAATCGGTGCGGGAATGATCCCGTACCCCGAGCACAACGCCTCGCCCCGGATTACGATGGGCGCAGGGATGATGAAGCAGTCGCTGGGGCTGCCGGCGGCCAACTACCGGATCCGCCCCGACACGCGACAGCATCTCCTGCACTACCCGCAACTGTCGATGGTCAAGACCCAGACCACCGAACAGATCGGGTTCGACGAGCGGCCGGCGGCGCAGAATTTCGTCGTCGCTGTGATGTCGTATGAAGGATTCAACATCGAGGACGCGCTGGTGATGAACCAGGGCTCGGTCGACCGCGCGATGGCGCGCTCGCACTTCTTCCGGACGTACGAGGGCGAGGAACGCCGGTACCCCGGCGGCCAGGAAGACCGCTTCGAGATGCCGAGCCAGGATGTCCGCGGTGCGCGCGGGGAAGACGCGTACACCCACCTCGACGAGGACGGCCTTGTCAATCCCGAAACGCGCGTCGACGAGAACTCCGTGCTGCTCGGCAAGACCTCTCCGCCACGATTCCTCGAGGAACCCGACGATATGGGCGGACTCTCGCCGCAGAAACGCCGTGAGACCTCGGTCACGATGCGCTCGGGTGAATCCGGCGTGGTCGACACGGTCACGCTGATGGAAGGCGAGGACGGCTCCAAACTGGCGAAAGTCTCCGTCCGGGACCAGCGCGTCCCGGAACTCGGCGACAAGTTCGCCTCCCGTCACGGACAAAAGGGCGTCGTCGGCCATCTCGCGCCGCAAGAGGATATGCCGTTCACCGAACAGGGCGTCGTGCCCGACCTCGTATTGAACCCCCACGCGCTCCCGTCGCGAATGACGGTCGGGCACGTGCTGGAGATGCTCGGCGGCAAGGTCGGCTCGCTCGAGGGCCGTCGCGTCGACGGCACCGCATTCCAGGGCGAAGACGAGTCGGAACTCCGCGGCGCGCTCGAAGACCACGGCTTCAAGTCCTCCGGCAAAGAGGTGATGTACTCAGGTGTCACCGGCGAGAAGATCGAGGCCGAGATTTTCGTCGGGACCATCTTCTACCACAAACTCTACCATATGGTGAGCAACAAACTGCACGCCCGTTCTCGCGGGCCGGTGCAGGTGCTCACCCGCCAGCCCACCGAAGGTCGCGCCCGCGAGGGTGGCCTCCGACTGGGCGAGATGGAGCGCGACACCGTCATCGGCCACGGTGCCGCGATGGTCCTGCAGGAGCGCTTGCTCGACTCCTCGGACAAGGAGACGGTGTACATCTCCGCAGAGACGGGGATGGTCGCCGTCGAGGACCGCGGCCAGCGCCGTATCTACGACCCCGTGACCGGCGACGAAGACGACATCCACGAAATCGAGATCAGTTACGCGTTCAAGCTCCTCCTCGATGAGATGATCGCGCTCGGCATCCGACCGCGCCTCGACCTCGAAGACGCAGTCTAACCACCAATGTCAATGCAGACACCCAAAGAGATCGGAGCCATCCAGTTCGGGCTGATGGACCCCGAGACGTACCGAGATATGTCCGCGACGAAGATCATCACCGCGGACACCTACGACGACGACGGCTACCCAATCGATATGGGGCTGATGGACCCCCGCCTCGGGGTCATCGACCCCGGCCTGGAGTGCCGCACTTGCGGGTCGCATTCGGGTTCGTGTAACGGCCACTTCGGCCACATCGAACTGGCTGCACCCGTCATCCACGTCGGCTTCACGAAACTCATCCGCCGCCTGCTTCGCTCGACCTGTCGGGAGTGCGGTCGCCTCTCGCTGACGGCCGAGGAGCAAGACGAGTTCCGCGACGGCCTCCAGCGCAACGAGGAACTCGGCGAAGACTGGACCGACATCCTGAAATCGGCCGTCCGCCAGGCCCGGAAGGCCGACCGCTGTCCGCACTGCGGTGCGCCCCAGCACGACATCAAACACGAGAAACCGACCACCTACTACGAAGTTCAGGACGTTCTTGCGGGGGACTACTCCGAGCGCATCGCCGAGTCGATGCAACCCGACGAGGACGGCGACGGCGGCGTCTCGCCCGCCGAACTCGCCGAGGACTCCGGGCTCGACGTGAGCCGAGTCAACGACATCCTCTCCGGGGAGTTCCGCCCGGTCGGCGAGGACCGAAAGAAGATCGAGAAGTCACTCGACCTCGACCTCACCGAGGAGGATATGAACAAGCTCATGCCCTCGGACATCCGCGACTGGTTCGAGGACATCCCCGACGAGGACATCGAGACACTGGGCATCGACCCCAGCCGCTCGCGACCCGAGTGGATGATTATGACCGTCCTCCCGGTTCCGCCGGTCACCGCGCGGCCGTCGATCACGCTCGACAACGGCCAGCGGTCCGAGGACGACCTGACGCACAAACTCGTCGACATCATCCGGATCAATCAGCGGTTTATGGAGAACCGTGAGGCCGGCGCGCCGCAACTGATCATCGAGGACCTCTGGGAACTGCTTCAGTACCACGTCACGACCTTCGTTGACAACGAGATCTCGGGCACGCCGCCGGCACGTCACCGCTCCGGCCGTCCGCTGAAGACGCTGAGCCAGCGCCTGAAGGGCAAGGAGGGCCGCTTCCGCGGCTCGCTGTCCGGGAAGCGCGTGAACTTCTCTGCGCGGACCGTCATCTCGCCGGACCCGACTCTCTCGCTGAACGAGGTCGGCGTTCCCGAGCGCGTCGCTCGCGAGATGACCCAGACGATGAACGTCTCCGAGCGGAACCTCGAACAGGCCAAGCAGTACGTCCGGAACGGCCCCGAAGGCCATCCCGGTGCGAACTACGTCAAGCGGCCCGACGGCCGCCGGCTGAAGGTGACCGAAAAGAACTGCGAGGAACTCGCCGAGAAGGTCGGCGCCGGCTGGGAAGTCAACCGGCACCTGATCGACGGCGACATCGTGATCTTCAACCGCCAGCCGTCGCTGCACCGAATGTCGATTATGGCCCACGAAGTCGTCGTGATGCCGTACAAGACGTTCCGGCTGAACACGGTCGTCTGTCCGCCGTACAACGCCGACTTCGACGGCGACGAAATGAATATGCACGCGCTGCAGACCGAGGAATCGCGGGCTGAGGCCCGCGTCCTGATGCGCGTTCAGGAGCAACTCCTGAGCCCGCGCTTCGGCGAGAACATCATCGGCGCGATCCAGGACCACATCTCCGGCACCTATCTCCTCACTAACGGCAATCCAGAGTTCTCCGAGACGCAGGCGCTCGACCTCCTGCGGGCGACGAGCATCGATACCCTCCCCGAACCGGTCGGCGAGGACGAGACCGGCGAGCCCTACTGGACCGGTCAACAGCTCTTCAGCGAACTGCTCCCGGACGATCTGAACCTCGAGTTCACCTCCTCGGCCGGCGACGAGGTCGTGATCGAAGACGGGCAGCTCACCTCGGGAACGATCGACGAGGACGCCGTCGGCGCGTTCGGCGGCGAGGTCGTCGACACGCTCGCGAAGATCCACTCGAAGACTCGCGCCCGCGTATTCGTCAACGAGGTCGCCTCGCTGGCGATGCGGGCGATTATGCACTTCGGGTTCTCGATCGGGATCGACGACGAGTCCATCCCGGACGAGGCGACAGCGCAGGTCGACGAGGCGATCGGCAACGCCTACGACCGCGTCAACGAACTCATCGACATCTACGAGGCCGACGAACTCGAGTCGCTGCCGGGCCGCACCGTCGACGAGACGCTCGAGATGAAGATTATGCAGCAACTCGGCAAGGCCCGCGACTCCGCGGGTGAGATCGCCGAGGATCACTTCGAGGACGACAACCCGGCCGTCGTGATGGCCCGCTCCGGAGCGCGTGGATCGATGCTGAACCTCACGCAGATGGCCGGCTGTGTCGGACAACAGGCCGTTCGGGGCGAGCGCATCAACCGCGGCTACGAGGGTCGGACGCTCAGCCACTATCAGAGAGACGACCTCTCGGCGGAGGCACACGGCTTCGTTGAGAACAGTTACCGCAGCGGCCTGAACCCCCGCGAGTTCTTCTTCCACGCGATGGGTGGCCGCGAGGGCCTGGTCGACACGGCCGTCCGGACGTCGAAGTCCGGGTACCTGCAGCGTCGGCTGATCAACGCGCTCTCCGAACTGGAGGCGCAGTACGACGGCACCGTCCGCGACACCTCGGGGACGGTCGTCCAGTTCGAGTTCGGCGAGGACGGCACCTCGCCCGTGAAGGTCTCTTCCTCCGAAGAGAACCCGATCGACGTCGAGAACGTCGCCGACCGCATTCTCGACGCCGAGTTCGAGTCCAACGAGGAGAAAGAACTGTTCCTCGGCCGGCAGGAAGGACCGACGAACATCTCAGAGTACGCCGGGCCCGGCCTCGACAAGGCCCAGAGCCTGGAGGTGGAGTCCGATGACTGAGGAGTACGAGCACATCACCGACGACATCGAGGCTATCGTGACAGACTACAATCTGCCCGAGAGCCTCCGGCACCGCATCTACGAGACTATCGAGGACCGCGACGGCGACGTCACCATCGAGCAGGCCGACGAGATCGCGCAGGCGATCTCCTCGCGCTACGAAGACTCCCGCGTCGACGCGCACGACCCCGTCGGGACCGTCTCGGCGCAGTCGATCGGTGAACCCGGAACGCAGATGACGATGAACACGTTCCACTACGCGGGCGTCGCCGAGATCGATGTCACGCAGGGGCTGCCCCGACTCATCGAACTCGTCGACGCGCGGAAGACGCCGGACACGCCGATGATGACGGTCCACCTCGAAAACGAGTACGCCGAGAACCGCGAGCGCGCTCACGAGGTCGTCTGGCAGATGGAGGCGACGAAGATCCTCGCGCTCGGGGACATCTCCACGAACGTGGCCGATATGATCGTGCAGGTCGATCTGAACGAAGACACGCTGGCCGAGCGGTGGCCGACCGTCGACAGCGTCGATACCGTCGCCCAGGAGATCGCCGAGACAATCGAAGACGCGCTCGGCGTCTCGACTCGACGCTCGGAGACGCTCATCGAGTTCGGCCCGGAGGAACCGAGTTACCGTCGGCTCCTCCAACTCGTCGAGGAGCTGCGCGACATCGTGTTCAAAGGACTGGAGGACATCTCCCGCGTCGTCATCCGCAAGGAAGACAACGAGCAGACCGACGGCGAGGAGTTCGTCCTCTACACCGAGGGGTCCGCCTTCGGCGACGTGCTCTCGATCGAGGGCGTCGACGCCTCCCGCACGACGAGTAACAACATCCACGAGGTCTACCGCAATCTCGGCGTCGAGGCGGCTCGTGAGGCCATCATCAACGAAACGATGGAGACGCTCCGCGAGCAGGGGCTCGACGACGTGAACGTTCGACACCTGATGCTCGTTGCGGACATTATGACGAACCGCGGCGAGATCGAGTCGATCGGTCGGCACGGCATCTCGGGGTCGAAAGACTCCGTGCTGGCGCGGGCAGCGTTCGAGGTGACGGTCAATCACCTGCTCGACGCGGCGGTTCACGGCGAGGAGGACGACCTCGACGGCGTCATCGAGAACGTCATCGTCGGCAAGCCCGTCTCGATCGGGACCGGCGACGTGGACCTGCGGATGGGATCGCTCGAGACAGACGGCGGCGCGCCGTCCGATTCCGCCGCCGAGCACACGGACGACTGAGGGATGCGAGTCACGCTCTCCGACGAGGCGCGGCGCTTCATCGCCCTTTTCGAGGACGAGACGGGGGCGACGGCACGCGACTGTCTCCCCCACGACGATCGCGTTGTCATCCTCGTCGCGGCCGGCGAGATGGGCGCGGCGATCGGCCCCGGCGGCGCGCACGTCCAAGCGGTCGAGGAGACAATCGGCCGCGACGTCGAACTCGTCGAGGACGCCAGCACTCCAAGCGCCTTCGTCGAGAGCGCACTCGCGCCTGCGGCGGTCAGACACGTCACGCTGTCCGAACAGGGTGGCGAGACGATCGCCTACGTCGAAGTGCCGGACGACGACCGCGGTGTCGCAATCGGTGCGGACGGAACGCACATCGAGACCGCGCGGACGCTCGCCCAGCGACACTACGACATTGACGACATTCAGTTGACCTGAGTTTCGGAACGGCCCGTCGGCTGGGCGTCGTCCCGTTTTCACCCATTCTGGGATCACTGCTCGATCGAAAACGACACGTTCTCCACGCCGTTCAGCCCGTTTCCCCCAGTGAGCGGCCGTGTCCCAGGAGCAGTCTCGATGAAAAAGACGGGCGCAGAATCGTCCTTAGGGGGCGCTAACCCGACCTGCGGCCGTTTCGGCAGGTGCGAAAAGGGAGGCTTAAGTAGCTCCGCCGGGAATCCGGAGTCACTATGGCGAACGGCAAATATGCCGCGCGAAAACTCAAGCAGGACCGGCAGAAGCGACGCTGGTCCGACTCCGAGTACGCGCGCCGCGAACGCGGTCTCGGTGCGAAGTCCGATCCCCTCGAAGGGGCCCCGCAGGGACGCGGGATCGTCCTGGAGAAGGTCGGGATCGAAGCGAAACAGCCCAACTCGGCGATCCGAAAGTGCGTCCGAGTGCAACTGATCAAGAACGGCAAGCAGGTCACCGCCTTCTGTCCGGGCGACGGCGCAATCTCGTTCATCGACGAGCACGACGAGGTCACGATCGCCGGGATCGGCGGCGCAAAGGGTCGTGCGATGGGCGACCTCTCGGGCGTGAACTACAAAGTCGAGAAGGTCAACGGCGTCTCGATGATCGAACTGGTCCGCGGTAACGCCGAAAAGCCGGTGCGCTAAGATGTCCGAAAGCGAAGCCCCCGAACCGGACGCGCCGGCCGACAGCGAGGAAGCCGAGACGAACGCGCAACTGTTCGGTGTTTGGAACGTAACCGACATCGAGTATTCGGACCCCTCGACGGAACGTTATATCAACGTGACGCCCATTGCTCACACGATGGGTCGCCACGCGTCCAAGCAGTTCCAGAAGTCCGAGATCAGCGTCGTCGAGCGGCTCGTCAACCGCCTGATGCAGACCGAGGAGAACACAGGTCACAAGCAGAAGACGATGAACATCGTCAAGGACGCCTTCGATCTCGTCCACGAGCGCACCGAGGAGAACCCGGTGCAGGTCCTCGTCAGCGCGGTGGAGAACGCCGCGCCCCGTGAGGAGACGGTGCGTCTCAAATACGGCGGGATCTCGGTCCCGCAGGCGGTCGACGTCGCGCCCCAGCGTCGCGTCGACCAGGCGCTGAAATTCATCGCCGAGGGGACCCAGCGGGGCTCCTACAAGAGCCCGCAGAGCGCCCACGAAGCGCTCGCGCAGGTCCTCATCGGCGCGGCCGACTACGATGTCCAGTCGTACGCCATCGGCCAGAAAGAAGAGTCCGAGCGCGTCGCGGAAGCGGCCCGGTAGGCCGTTCGCCACTCACGGCGTCCGAGTTCCTTCTCTCTTCGTTCCGTTCGAGAGCCCCGGCGCTGTGCTTGCGCATCGCTCGGCCGAGGTCAGTCGGCAGCCATACTGCTCCCGGATTCGCCGACGACGTAGGCCCGCGTTGCGTCGACCAGCGTCTTCCGGTAATCGCTGTCGGAGGGGTCGTCACCGAGCGACTTGAAGCGCCGCTTGAACGCGTCGAGATCGACACTCGGCGCGTCGTCGGCGGCCGCGTGTGCGAGGTCGTAGAGTTGGTGGTCCCGGCTGACGACGTCGTGCCGCTCGACGAGGCCGAGCGCGAACGCCGCATTGACCGCGGTGATCTCCGGATCCGACCCCGCCGTGACGCGGCGCGAGTCCGGCCGCGGGGCGGAGCCGGGCCGCGTCGCGACCGCGCGGGCGAGTTCGGATTCCAGAAAGGAGACCAACTTCTCGGACGGCATCACCGAGAGCGTGATGTCGTCGGCGTAGATGTCTTTCATATGATTCGCAATCTGATAGCAGTGTGCGACCTTCCGGCGCTCGACTGATTCGCCCGAGAGCGCGAGAAAGAGCGCCTCTTCGGTCTTGAGGTGATGCGAGGCGTGGCCCTCCTCGTTGCGGGCCATATGCGCGAGTTCGTGGACGATCAACTCGCGCGCCATCGCGCTGGTCGCCGCCTGCCGGGAGATGTTCAATACGTGGCGGTCCTCGTAGTGCGCCGCCCAGGTCCGCTCGTCGGGATCCGTTCGAACGTCGACGTGCACCGGAAGGTCGAGTTCGCACTCGGTTTCAAAGAGGTCTGCCGCGCCGAGGAATGTATCGGCCGGGACGTCGCCGCGTACTCGAAGGTCCATACGTGTCTTTGCCACGGGGTGGTTCGATAAGACTCTTACCCCCGGATTTGTCGGCTTCGGCTCGAATTGGGGCCACGCCACCCGGCAGTGCATCGTTCGGCCTCTGCTCACGGTCGTCGCGAGGCGCTCAGACACCGTGGTAAAAAGGTACATACCTGCGTGGTGACCGCCGTATCGGTCGATTTCGAGGCCGGGAAAACACTACCCTTTTGACCCTCCTACCGGTACAGAGGCACATAATGGGCCGACGAAAGAAGATCGTACAAGAGTGTGAGCAACTGATGGAGGATCCGGAGCAGATCCGGAACATCGCCATCGCGGCTCACGTCGACCACGGAAAAACCACCCTGACGGACAACCTGCTTGCGGGTGCAGGAATGATCGCCGACGAGGGCGAGGCGACGCGCCTGATGATGGACACCGAGGAGGACGAACAGGAACGTGGAATCACCATCGACGCGGCGAACGTCTCGATGACCCACGAGTACGAAGAACAGAACCACCTCATCAACCTCATCGACACGCCGGGCCACGTCGACTTCGGCGGCGACGTGACGCGGGCGATGCGTGCGGTCGACGGCGCGCTGGTCGTCGTTGACGCCGTCGAGGGCGCGATGCCGCAGACCGAGACAGTCGTCCGGCAGGCGCTGCGTGAGGGCGTCAAGCCCGCGCTGTTCATCAACAAAGTCGACCGCCTCATCTCCGAACTCCAGGAGGGGCCCCAGGAGATGCAGGAGCGACTGATGGACGTCATCGGTGACGTCAACGAACTCATCCGCGGGATGACCGAGGATATGGACAACATCGACGACTGGACGGTCTCCGTTGAAGACGGGACTGTCGCCTTCGGTTCCGCGCTCTACAAGTGGGGCGTCTCCGCGCCCTCGATGGCTCGGACCGGCATCGGCTTCCCCGAGATCATCGAGATGGAGCGCAACGACCAGCGGCTCGAACTCCACGAACAGACGCCGCTGTCGGACGTCGTCCTCGATATGGTCGCCGAGCACTTCCCGAACCCGCTCGACGCCCAGCCCCGCCGTATCCCGCGCGTCTGGCGCGGCGACGACGAGGCGGAACTCGCCCAGCAGATGCAGGAAGTCGACGACGACGGCGAGGTCGTCTTTATGGTGACCGACATCTCGATGGACCCTCACGCCGGCGAGATCGCCACCGGGCGACTCTTCAGCGGGACGATCACGCAGGGACAGGAGCTCTACGTCTCCGGGACAGTCGGGAAGAACCGCGTCCAGTCCGTCGGAATCTTCATGGGCGGCGAACGCGAAGAACTCGACCGCGGCGTCCCCGCGGGCAACATCGCGGCCGTGACCGGTCTGCGAGACGCGATCGCCGGCTCGACCGTCTCCTCTGTGGAGATGACGCCGTTCGAGTCGATCGAGCACATCTCCGAGCCGGTCATCACGAAGAGCGTCGAGGCGAAGAATATGGACGACCTGCCGAAACTCATCGAGACGCTCCAGCAGGTCGCAAAAGAGGACCCGACCATTCGGGTAGAAATCAACGAGGACACTGGCGAACACCTGATCAGCGGACAGGGCGAACTCCACCTCGAGGTCATCACCCAGCGCATACAGAAGAATCAGGGCATCCCGGTCCAGACCGGCGAACCGATCGTCGTCTTCCGGGAGTCACCCCAAGACGCCTCCCGCGAGGTCGAGGGCGTCTCGCCGAACCGCCACAACAAGTTCTACATCACGGTTCAGCCCCTGTCTACGGACATCGTCGACGCGATCAAACTCGGCGAAGTCTCGATGGATATGCCCGAACTGGAGCGTCGTGAGGCGCTGCAGGAGGCCGGAATGGACAAAGACACCTCTCAGGAGGTCGAGCACATCCACGGCACCAACATCCTCATCGACGACACGAAGGGGATTCAACACCTCAACGAGACGATGGAACTCGTGATCGAGGGGCTCGACGAGGCGCTCAACGACGGCCCGCTCGCCAACGAGCCGGTCCAGGGCGCACTGCTTCGTCTCCACGACGCGAAACTCCACGAGGACACCATCCACCGTGGTCCCGCACAGGTCATTCCGGCAGTTCGGAACGCGGTCCACCGCGCGCTCATCGACGCCGACATCAAACTGCTCGAACCCATCCAGAACGTCCGCATCGACGTTCCCTCCGAGCATATGGGCTCGGCGTCCGGCGAGATCCAGGGTCGTCGTGGCCGCGTCGACGATATGTTCCAGGAAGGCGACCTGATGGTCATCGAGGGCATCGCGCCCGTCGAAGAGATGATCGGCTTCTCCTCGGACATCCGCTCGGCGACGGAAGGCCGCGCCTCGTGGAACACCGAGAACGCCGGCTTCCGCGTGCTCTCGGACAACCTCCAGCGAGAGAAGATTATGGAGATCCGCGAGCGCAAGGGAATGAAACTCGAACTCCCGCAGTCCGTCGACCAGTTCTAGGTCGCACAAGTACATTTCCGTCGGCCCGACGCGGTTTCTCTCCGCACCCGACGCTGCTGTTCTGTCGTCCGATACCGAAACACAAATTGGACCGCAGGTCCAGGTGCGCTCGGGCGACTGACTGTGCACGCAGCCGCTCTCACTCTTCGGCCGGTTCGCTCTCATCGCCGAGCCGATCATCCGGCGCCTGCCCCGCTCGAACCGACGAGTCAGCGGCAGTTTTCGCCGGCAGCAACGCGTGCATCGACGAAGGCTTATATCAGTCCGGGGGTTGATCTTGGGGTATGTGTACGGCTCCGACCTCACGATCTCGACCCGCCGCTCACCGCGGCCGTCGAGTCGTCGTCTCTCATCGAACCGTGGCTCGTGAGGCCCGCTCCCGCCCGGGAGTGATCGAGCAGTGACGTCGACGCTAGATCCCGACGCGGAGGCCGAATCGACGGCTGACACCGATGTCGAAACCGACGCTGAAACCGAGTCCTCGCGACCGAGTCGCGTGGATTGCACCGATCCGGACACCACCGCTGACGGCGATCCACAGCCCCACACGATCCGACTGGAACTCGCCGACCAGCCGGGACAACTCCTCGACGCGCTCGAACCCATCTCGGCAAACGGCGGCAACCTCCTCTCGATCTTCCACGAGCGGGGGAACATCACCCCGCGCGGGCGGATCCCCGTCGAGGTCGACGTCGAGGCGACGCCGGACCGCTTCGACGCAATCGTGACCGCACTCCGTGACGAGGGCGTCAACGTCGTGCAAGCGGGCGCAGAGCATTACGCCGAAGAAGTGGTCGTACTGCTCGTCGGTCACCTCGTCGACACCGATCTCTCTGATACGCTCCGCCGGATTGAGGACTGCCCGGCGGCCTCGATCGACGACTTCTCGCTGAACGCCCCCGCGGGCCGCAGCGACACGTCGAGCGCCCGGCTCCGGATGGCGACGCGGGCGGGCGAAGCCACGACGGCCCTCTCGATTGTCCACGAGATCGCCGACGAGAAAGAGCTGCAGGTCGTCGAACCGCTTGCAGGAGGTGCGGTATGACCGACGGCAAGCGCCTGGCGGTCGTCGGCGCCGGTGCCGTCGGCGGGTCGGTCGTCGAACTGGCGGCCGACTACGGCCACAGCGTCGTCGCCTTCGCGGACTCCTCGTCAGCCACCGTCGACGACGACGGCATCGACGTCGAAACGACTCTCGACCGGAAAGCGAACGAGGGCCACGTCGGTGACGGCGACCCGGAGGACGCCTTGGCGGCCGACTACGACGTCCTCGTGGAGGCGACGCCGACGACCCTCGGCGACGCCCAGCCCGGCTTCTCGCATCTTCAGACCGCCTTAGAACGCGACCGACACGCCGTCCTCGCGAACAAGGGACCCGTCGCCGAGCGCTACGCCGACCTCAGGGATCTCGAACGCGACAGCCAGGGCGCTGTCCGCTTCGAGGCCACTGTCGGTGGGGCCATCCCCATCGTCTCGACGGTTGAGGACCTCTCGCCGTCTCACGTCACGGCCGCCCGTGGCGTGCTCAACGGCACGGCGAATTTCATCCTCTCGCGGATGGCTGCCGAAGGGATCGATTACGAGCACGTGCTCGCGGAGGCCCAGGATCTCGGTGTCGCGGAGGCGGACCCGACGTTCGACGTCGAGGGGACCGACGCTGCGCTGAAGTGCGTCATCCTCGCGAACGTCCTCTCGGAGGACGAGCGGGAGTTCACGCTCGAGGACGCAGCGGTCGAAGGGATCACGAACGTTCCCGGCAGCGCGCTCGAACTGGCCGCCGAGGACGGCCGGACGATCCGGCTCGTCGGCGAGGCCACCCGGGACGGAATCCACGTCGGGCCGCGACTCGTCCCGCAGAACGCCGCGCTCGCGGTCACGGGCACGCGGAACATCGTCCAGTTGGAGACCGACCACGCCGGCCAACTGAACCTGAGCGGCCGCGGTGCAGGCGGTCCGGAGACGGCGTCGGCGGTTCTCGGTGACGTCGGCCGGTTGGAGTAACGGTACCGCTCACCTGGTCAGGTGTCACCCGAGCCTGCTCAGGGATCGATCCCCGGCCTCCCCGGCCCGCCAGTGCTGTGAAACGGTCGCTGTCGGACCACCGACCGCTGTGTCATCGGCGTTTTCAGACGCCGGTTCGGCTCACCGACCGGATCAGCCGTCTCCCCGTCCGTTCTCGTTGCCTCGCTCCTCGGCTTCCTGCTCGTTTGTCCCCTCTCGCTCGTTGTCGTTCTCCTGCTCGTCGTCACCCGACTCGTCCGCTCTCTCGTCCTCCCGCTCGTCGTCGTCTTCCTCCTCCGGCGGTGCGGTGTCCGTCGCTGGCTGCCAGCTCTCGAGACCACCGTTCAGCACCGATTGCTCGAAGTACGCGCGCTGGTCGTCGTACCTGGCGTCGGTGTAGTGTGCGTATACTTGGAGATGGGTGCTTGCGCCCGCGAACGAGTGGAACTCGCCGCGGTCGAAGTACACGAGCAGGTCGTCATCTCGGAGTCGGACGCGGTCGGCCGAGAGGGCCGCTCCTGTGGCGTTCTGCAGCCGCACCGACGACGCGTTGACCGACACGACGCTGTCGGGCACGTCGTAGTGAATCGGAACGTACCGGCCACCTCGCGCGAATATCCACTCTGAGCCGACTTCCCGATCCACCCGCCGGATGCGGTTCGTGTCGCGGGGCGAGACCGTCCCCCTCGCTTCGATGTAGTTGGCGACGGCGGTGCCGTAGAGCGTGTAGTCGCTGCTGACCGTTGGATCGTCGCTGAAGTCGTCCCACCCGGCCATATAGGAGTTGACCGTCACGTTGTACGTTGCGTTCGCCCGCAGGGGCTCGCCGTTGACGTACACGTCGCGGATCACCGGGGTGGATCCGTCGTGAGCGACCATCTCGTAGGAGACGCCGCTGACCTGGAGGGAGGCTTCCTGCCCGTACTGTTGCCCCTCGATCGATTCGAGCGTGACGACCTGACTCGCGAGCAACGTCCTCAGTTCGCTGCCGGTGACGCGCTTCGTGACGAGCGTGTTCCCGAACGGCAGAGACGTGTAGACGTCCCCGTACGTGACGTTACCCGGTTCGATGACGAAGTTCCCCCGGATACCACCGGCGTTCGTGATGGCGACCTCTGCGCCTGTCTTCGCACGGAACGCGTCGGTGATCAGGTTTCCCCAGGCCGTCTCGTCGTGGTAGTTCGCGGCGAACGTGGAGTTGAGCGGGACCGTCGTCCGGCCGATCACCGTCGAGAGGAGTTCCCCGCGGGCGGAGGCGACGGTGTCTCTGACAGTCCCGTTCACGGGAACCACGTCGTTGCCGGCGACCGTTAGCAACCGGCCATCCTGGAACGCGACCGAGCCGTTCTCGCTGACGGTGAGGTTCGCCTCTCCGAGGTAGGCGGCTCGGGCCTGTGCTTCCATTATTACTGTCCCACTCGTCACCTGCGGTTCGTACCTGACCTCGTCGTCGCCGGTGACGATCACGTCGATGTTGCTCGTTTCCCTGGCGAGTTCCTTCGAGTCGCCGACGCCGATGTGGGCGGCCGCGATAACCACGTCGACGTTCTTCTCGGCCTTGAGTTTCGTTGCGACGCGCTCACCGACCCGACTGTAATCAGTGACGGTATACCCTTGCTTCTCGAACTCCGCTACCGTCTTCGGCTTGATGGCGTCGTCGACGAGCCCCACGATCCCGATGCGAACGCCGTCGCGTTCGACGATGGTGTAGTTTTGCGTCCCGGGAACTCCCCCGCCGTTCTTGGCGCGGACGTTCGCGAGGAGCCACGGGTACTTCGAGGCGGTAGAGAAGTTGGCGACGGCGTCGAAGCCGTAATCAAGGTCGTGGTTACCGACCACGTCGGCGGCCGGATCGATCACGTTGGTCGCGGCGATCGGGACCGTCCAGTTGCTCACCGGCGAGAGCGAACTCGGGCTCACCTGATCGCCGCCGCCGACGACGACCGTCGGATTCCCGTGTGCACCCCGGCGTTCGTTGACCGCTCCCGCGAGTCGTCCCATCGCCGTCGGATCTGACGCCGCTGTCTGGATGTCGTTGTACGAGAGAACCGTCAGCGTCGTCCCGTTAGTCGGCGACGCTGGACTCTCTGCTCCGCCGTCGGTGGGCGACGTGATCCGCCCGATAGACGTCGGCTGGAGCTTGAACGTGCCGAAACTGTAGAAGACGGGGCCGGTCAGCGACTCGACCGTCGCACCCGTCTCGTTCGGAGTCGCGGACGCGCCTGTCGTGACGTCATCGACGGCGATTGACCCGCTCCCGTCGTCGACGGCCCACTCGCCGTACTGTCCGGGTGGCTGCGTCACTGTCGCGCTCGGTACGGTGACGAGCACGCCTTCGTACCGCTCCTGGCCGACCGATCCCGTGTCGAGCGTGACCGGTGTGGGCGGCGCGGTTGTCCCGGTGACGGTCGTCGATGCCCCGCCCGCGCTCGCGTCGAGTTCTGTCAGATTGTAGTATTCGGTGACCGGTGCGGAGACCTCGACGACGTCTCCGGGGGTTACAGACGGCTGCGAACCGGTGTACACGTACACACCGCTGTACGCCCCGGTCCCGTTCTGGATGTAGTATCCCTCGTTGGCGACTGCCGTTACCGTCCCCGACGTGGTCACGTTCGTGCCCGCGTACGGCGAGGCGTCGGTGTTGCCTGAGGGACGCTGTATCGAATCAATTGAAACGCGCTGTTGCTGAGACTGCGCCAGTGCGGTCGGTGCCACCGCGGCGACGGACGACACCACCAGCAACGCCGCGAGTATCGTTGCAAGAACGCTTCGACTTGGCTTCGAACCACTTCGGACCACGGTTCAGCAAAGTGATGATATGCTGACTGCTTGAATCCTGATATTGGGACTCTATACGTCTGTCGTCGGTTGGCCGACTCCTCGTATCGATATGTAGCGCTTTGGAGCCCTATATCGACCGTCGCGTCCGGTGCTGGCACGACATCAAATCCGTGGTAGATGCTGCCACAAACCGCGATACTGCGGCGTTTCGGCCGTCTACGTATCGAAATGGTTTTAGGGCTTTCTGGCTAAAGAAAGCGGTACAGAGCGCCTTAGCGCGTGACCTACCTATGAGTGACAAACCGCACCAGAACCTGGCCATCATTGGCCACGTTGACCACGGTAAGAGTACGCTGGTCGGGCGACTCCTGTTCGAGACAGGATCCGTCCCCGAGCACGTAATCGAGCAGCATCGCGAAGAAGCCGAAGAGAAGGGCAAGGGTGGATTCGAGTTCGCCTATGTGATGGACAACCTCGCCGAAGAGCGTGAGCGTGGGGTCACCATCGACATCGCCCACCAGGAGTTCGACACCGACGAGTACTACTTCACGATCGTCGATTGTCCGGGCCACCGTGACTTCGTGAAGAATATGATCACGGGCGCCTCACAGGCCGACAACGCGGTCCTCGTCGTCGCCGCCGACGACGGTGTCGCGCCGCAGACCCGCGAGCACGTCTTCCTCGCTCGCACCCTGGGCATCAACGAACTCATCATCGGCGTCAACAAGATGGACCTCGTCGACTACAGCGAGGACTCCTACAAGGAGGTCACTGAAGAGGTTCAGCAGCTCCTCAATCAGGTCCAGTTCAACGCCGACGACGCCACCTTCATCCCGATCTCTGCGTTCGAGGGCGACAACGTCTCCGAGGACTCGGACAACACCTCCTGGTACGACGGCCCGACGCTGCTCGAATCCCTCAACAACCTACCGGAGCCGCAGCCGCCGACGGACGCGCCGCTGCGCCTGCCGATCCAGGACGTCTACACCATCTCGGGCATCGGGACGGTCCCGGTCGGACGTGTCGAGACGGGTACCATCAGCCCCGGCGACAACGTCTCCTTCCAGCCGTCGGACGTCGGCGGCGAGGTCAAGACCGTCGAGATGCACCACGAAGAAGTACCGAAAGCCGGCCCCGGCGACAACGTCGGATTCAACGTCCGTGGCATCGGCAAGGACGACATCCGCCGCGGTGACGTCTGTGGTCCCGCCGACGAGCCGCCGACGGTCGCCGAGACGTTCAAGGCTCAGGTCGTCGTGATGCAGCATCCGTCGGTCATCACCGCCGGTTACACGCCGGTCTTCCACGCCCACACGGCGCAGGTCGCCTGTACGATCGAATCCATCGATCAGAAACTTGACCCCGCTTCGGGTGAGGTCGCCGAGGAAGATCCCGACTTCATCCAGTCCGGCGACGCTGCGGTCGTCACCGTGCGCCCGCAGAAGCCGCTCAGCATCGAGCCGTCGGGCGACATTCCCGAGCTCGGATCCTTCGCCGTCCGCGATATGGGTCAGACCATCGCGGCCGGGAAGGTCCTCGAGGTCAACGAGCGATAGATGCAGCAGGCACGCGTCCGTCTCGCCGGGACCAGCCCGGATGACCTCGACGATATCTGTGATGACGTTCGCGAAATCGCGAACAAAACGGGAGTCAACCTCAGTGGACCGATCCCGCTGCCGACGAAGACGCTCGAAGTGCCCGCACGCAAGTCCCCCGACGGCGAGGGGACGGCCACGTGGGAGCACTGGGAGATGCGCGTCCACAAGCGTCTCATCGACATCGACGCCGACGAACGCGCGCTTCGGCAGCTGATGCGGATTCAGGTGCCAAACGACGTCAGCATCGAGATCGTCCTCGAAGACTGAGGTCGACGCCCCGCCTGACGGCGCACTCGTCGGTCACGGCGCTAAGGCGTCGGCGTCACGCGCGCCGCTTCGCGTGCGATCGCACCACGCGCAGGGAACGAAACAGAAAGTACAAATGACGCCCCGCCTTCATCCGTACTACGGGCTCGTAGATCAGCGGTAGATCGCTTCCTTCGCAAGGAAGAGGCCCTGGGTTCAAATCCCAGCGAGTCCA
>NZ_JBDGQZ010000034.1:0-36222 GCF_042218505.1 Halobellus sp. | reverse complement strand
AACGAAGACAGTGCAGACGCCACGGTCGACGTCATCGGGGATCGATTCCTCGACGCGAGCGGTGACGTCGACGATGTCGGACCGGCCGTCAGTTTCGAGTTGAAATGTCATACTCGGGTATATGATGACTGCGGAACTGAGTGTTGCCAGTCGTTTTATTCTCGTGACATAATTGCCCGCCGTGTGGTTTCGGAGGTGCCTCGAATCGGACTCGCGACCTCATACCCTGGAATCAGCCGTGACGTGAACCCACGGGCGATACCCGTGAGGGTCACTCTCCGGTTTTGCCGTCGCGCCGGTCCGCTTCCCGCGCAGAGGCGTCCCGATCGGCGGGGTTGCCGTGTCCCCCGCCGCCGGGTGTCCGGACCGTGATCGTCGTTCCCGACTCGATCTCCGTTGTCGTCTTCGCTGCGATCGGGTCGCCGTCGAGGAGGTTCTCGCCAAGAGCGCCCGCCTTGCCGCCCGCAACGCCTCGCGGTCGGTGACGGCGTCGCTCGGTAAGTAACGAGACCGTCGCGTCCCGCTCGACAGTCAACGCGCGCTCGACGCCAAGTCCACCGCGATGTTCGCCGTCGCCGCCGCTCCCCGGTCGAAGCGCGTAGCGCTCGACGGTCAACGGATATTCAGCCTCCAGAACCTCGATCGGCGTGTTCAACGTGTTCGTCATCCCGACTTGCGCACCGTCGATGCCGTCGACCGATGGCGTTCCGCCCGCGCCGCCGCCGATGGTCTCGTAGTAGGTGAATCCGCCCTCCCGGGAACCGAGTATAAGATTGTTCATTGTTCCCTGGCCCTGTGCCGGGGCGCGACCCGGAACCGCCTCGGCCAGCGCCGCGAAGACGACGTCAGTGACTCGCTGGCTGGTCTCGACGTTGCCGCCGACGACCGCGGCGGGTGACGTGGGGTTGAGTAGCGAGCCCTCCGATGCTAATACCGAAACGGGCGCGTAGCAGCCGTGATTCGGGGGGATCTCCGGATCGGTCAGACAGCGGACGACGAAGTAGACCGCGCTCGTGGCGACAGACAGCGGGGCGTTGAGATTGCCTGGGACCTGTTCGGCGGTCCCCGCGAAGTCCACCTCGATCCGGTCGCCGTCGACGGTGACCGTCACCTCGATCGGCACGTCGCGGTCGGCCGTAATGCCGTCGCCTTCGAGGGCGTCGCGGGCGGTGTACACGCCGTCAGGGATCGACACCAGTTCGGATTCCATTCGATCCCGCGAGTACCGGATGACGGCGTCGAAAGCGTCGTAGACGACGTCGCCGGAGCGGGCGAGTAGCTTGCCCAGCCGTTCTTCGGCGCGGTCGTGGGCCGCGAGCTGGGCGCGGAGGTCCGCGCGCCGCTCGTCGGGCGTCCTGACGTTCGCCAGAAGGAGTTCACGGACGTCGTCGATCATCGTCCCATCGCGGACGAGGCGGACGCCGGGCAGCCGGACTCCTTCCTGATAGATCTCACGCGCGCCCGCCGGCATACTGCCCGGCGTCGACCCGCCAACGTCGGCGTGGTGGGCGCGTGAGACCGCGTAGCCGACGATCTCCGTCCCGCTCTCTGAGCGACCGGTAACATCTGGCGCGATCGGAGAGACGAGCGTGACGTCGGGGAGGTGTGTCCCGCCCTCGAACGGGTCGTTCAGCGCCCAGACCTCGCCCGGTTCGGGGTCTTTCGCCAGCACCGCCTCGACGGCCGCAGGCATCGCGCCCAGGTGGACCGGGATGTGTTCGGCCTGGGCGAGCATCCGCCCCTCGGCGTCGAACAGGGCGGTCGAGCAGTCCTGGCGTTCCTTGATATTCGGCGAGTACGCCCCGCGGATCAGGACCTCGCCCATCTCCTCGGCGATCCCCTCCAGACGGTTCCGGAGGATCTCCAACGTCACGGGGTCGATGGCGTCGTCGCCCGACGCGTCGGTTTCCTCGTGGGACTCCCCAAAATCGTCGCCGTCGGTCCATCCATCTCGTGTCATCCGGAGTCCTCCGTGAGAACGAGCGATCCGTCGTCGCGGACGGCCGCCTCCCAGGCGGGCGGCACGACGACAGTGCTCTCAGCCTGTTCGACCACC
Source organism: Halobellus sp. (assembly GCF_042218505.1). Taxonomy (NCBI): domain Archaea; kingdom Methanobacteriati; phylum Methanobacteriota; class Halobacteria; order Halobacteriales; family Haloferacaceae; genus Halobellus; species Halobellus sp. Next base: position 34,166 of record NZ_JBDGQZ010000034.1, on the reverse strand, counting down.
GACGGCCCGTCCAGTGTTCGTCCCACCGCGAGTCCCGGCCGGTCGTACACCGACGTCGGTTGCTCCTCGCCCTCTCCGAACCGTGCGGGGCGTTCGCCGACCCGCGGATCGCCGCTGGAATCGTGTTCTGTGGTAGGGTCTGAGCGCGTCGTCGTGGCCGAGACGCGAAGATTTACAAGCTCGACCGGTTCGTCCATCCGGTAGCCGTACGTCGCTTCGTGCGCCTCGTGAAATCGCGCTCGCACCCGGTCGGGATCGAATGCATCAGCCACGTCGACCGTGAGTTCGAAGCTCTGCCCGGCATAGCGGAGGTCGGCTCGTCGGCGGATCGCGGCTGCGTCGGAATCACGAACGTCGCCGCGAACGTCGGTTTCGAGTGCGTCGTAGTGCGTTTCGACTGTGTCCGGATCGACGTCGTCGATTGCAACGCGGTGAGTTCGGACAGCATCGTGTTGCTCGTCCGCCGCCAGTAAGCCGTACGCCGAGAGGACGCCGCACGCCGGTGGGACAATCACGGTATCGATGTCGAGGTCGGTCGCGAGGGCGGCCGCGTGCATCGGCCCCGCGCCGCCGAACGCGACGAGGCCGAACGCCCGGGGATCGTGCCCGCGTTCGACGGTCGCAGCGCGGATCGCCCGCGCCATCGTCGCGTTGGCGATCCGGTGGACGCCGCGGGCCGCGTCGATCGGGCCGGCCAACCCGGCTTCCTCGGCCAGTCCGACGAGCGCCTCGCGGGCGGCGTCGGCGTCGAGCGAGAGTTCGCCGCCGAGCGCGGTGCTCTCGCCGATGTATCCCAGCACCAGATCGGCGTCGGTCACCGTCGGCTCGGTGCCCCCATTACCGTAGCAGGCCGGTCCCGGGTCCGCACCGGCCGAACGCGGCCCGACCCGGAGCGCGCCGCCGTCGTCGACCCACGCGATCGACCCACCGCCCGCGCCGACTGTGGTTACGTCCACCATCGGCGTGCGGATCGGCTGACCGTTGATCTCGGAGTCGGTCGTTCGCTCGGCCTCACCGTCGCGGACGAGGCTCACGTCGCTTGAGGTTCCGCCCATATCGAACGTCACGAGACCGCGGAGGTCGCGCTCCCGTGCGACGTCGCCGGCGGCAGCGTTCGCACCGACGACGCCCGCGGCCGGGCCGGACATCGTCGTCGTGACTGCGTGTTCACGGACTGTCTGGATGCCGGCGACACCGCCGTTGGCTTGCATCACGAGCGGTTCCGGGAGGCCGGCGTCACCGGCCCGTTCCGCGAGCCGCCCGAGGTAGCGGTCGATCGCGGGCGTCACGTAGGCGTCGACGACCGTCGTGGCAGTCCGCTCGTACTCGCGGAACTCCGCCAGCACCTCGTGTGAGGCCGAGATCGGGACGTCGAGTTCGGCGTCAAAAATCTCGACCGCTCGGCGCTCGTTCTCTGGGGCCGCGTACGCGTGGAGAAAGGAGACGGCGACGCTCTCGGCGTCGGACGCACGGATCTGCGCGGCCGCGTCGCGGACGGCCGCTTCGTCGATGGGGTCCGTGACGCCGTCGGGCGTTGCTCGCTCGGGGACCTCGAAGCGGCGGCGACGCGGCACGAGCGGTTCGGGACGGGTCGCAGAGAGATCGTAGAGGGCTGGGCGATCCTGTCGGCCGAGTTCGACCACGTCGCGGAACCCCTCAGTGGTGACGAGCGCGGTTTTCGCGCCCGCTCGCTCCAGGAGCGCGTTGACCGAGACGGTCATCGCGTGGGTGAACTCGTCCACTGCAGCGGGATCGATCCCGGCCGCCTCACACGCCTTTCGTACGCCCTCGACGACGCCGACGCTCTGATCCTCGGTGCTCGGCACTTTCGCCGTCACCAACTCCGTTCCCGCCGTCAGCACCACGTCGGTGAACGTCCCCCCGACGTCGGCCCCGAGTCTGATTCGGTCCGCCATACCACCCGTAGGCGACTCGGTGACTAAAAGCGTGGAGAAAGCCGAACGACGACATCGAGACCGCGCTCGCGCTCGTGAATCGGGCCGGAGAGCTCAATAGCGCTGAACGCCACGCACTCGTCGGGATGAGCGACGACCCGGCCTACGACGTCAACTTCCGCGAACACCCCGAGGCGTACGAAATTGGTCGCGGCGAGGAAGGCGCGTTCAAAGTCCAGCCGTACAAGGACGAACTGTTGCCGCTGTGGGGGATCAAATCGCTTGCGGAGGCTGAGAAGGGCGCGGCGGCGATTTACGAGCAGTTCCGCGAGTACAAAGACCGCGGCGAGTTCGTCGGGATGGATATGGCGCGAAAGTACCTCCAGATGGGCTGGACGCGGAGTCTCCGATACGCAAAGTACCCCGGCGGGCAGAAGTACGACGACGACGGGAGCGAGCGAGAGCCCCAGCAGTGGTACGACGAGGAGAAGTACCAGATCGCACAGATCTATCGCGAGTATCTGGACGAGGTGCGCGCAGACTCGGAATACCAGCGACTGAAGGACGCGTGGGGTGACGAGGAGTAGACGGCCGACGTCGCCGTATTACGGCATTCGGACGCTGGCGTCGCCGTCGACGACGACCTCGTAGGTTTCGGCGCTCGCGTCGCTCCGGACGTGGTCGCCGCTCGTGACGTCGGTCTCCCACCCGTGCTATGGACACCGGACACACGTTCCGTCAAGGCCGCCCCGGCCGAGGGGGCCACCGCGATGGAGACAGGTGTTCTCGGGGGTGAAATACTTGCCGTCGACGCAGCAGAGCGCGAGATCGACGCTGGCCGCAGAGACGCTTCCACGATCGAGGTCGTCGGGGCCGGCGACACGGTGGACCGACGGTCGTCGGCCGGAGTTGCCATACCCGGGACACCGACGCCCGAGTCATAATCGTTCCTGTCTTGATGAAGTCCGTGGTTCGAAGAAGTGTTCTGACTTTCCTCTTCGGATGGTGTGTTACCGACAAGTGGCCTCAACACAAGCCTCAGGCGCTCGGAGTGATCGACGGCGTCGCTCGATTTCGGATCTCGATTCTAAGTAGTGGGGATTGTATCGCGATTATAGGTGTCTGCCGAAGGTAAATGCGCCGACTATCAGATTACTTTCGACCCGTCGGTTCGTTGTATTCAGTTTCGTACTCGCTCACCACCGAGAGATCGTCGCAACGTCACGCATCGGGCTAGCTGATCCACGGACACGCGAACCCTACGAGCGACTGCGTTCCGTGGGACCGGATCACCCCGAGGAGGTTGGCAGTGACGATCACAAACCCGAGTAGACTCACGAGTGCGCCGACCAGCGTCGCCGCTCCTGGGAGCCACGGCGCGACGTTCGAGAGAGCCCCGACCACAGAGAGCGTCAGCACTACTGTCCCGGTCGACACCGCAACGAGGTCAACCCGCGCAAGCCTCGCGTCGCAGAGATCATCAATCATCGGGACCGACTCAGAGCCGAGGCGGTCGCTGTAGCGGTGGACCCAGATGATGAAGGAGATGACGTGATAGAGGGTTCCGAGGACGACGAACCCGATCGCGCCGAAGACTAAAGGCAAGACCGCAGCGGGTGGTCCGAAGAGTGCGGTGGGATCGACCGGGTCAGCGATTCACGCGGGCGTCGCCAGCGCGGTCCACAGGAGCATCGCCGCGGCCGCGACGCCGTACCGGCGTAGCATCGGCGTCCACTCGACGGTCCGGGTGGCGAGTTGCCGCGCGAGGACGAGAGCCATCGCCGTCGTCCCGGCGACGACGAGGAGCGTGCCCCCGCGTCCCACGAGCGGACTGCCGACGGGTCGCCCGGCCGCGAGCGCGAACACACCGACGGGGAAGCTCACCTCCTCGACGGTCCTGAGTCGGTGGTCGATGCCGTAGAGGTCCGACTGCGTGAACATCGTCGCGAGTTGGTAGAGCGCGCCGAAGGTCGTCGTCAGCACGACGCCGAGGACCGCGAGTTTCGCGTGAGCGCTCCGGACGGCGACCCGCGTGACCGGCCAAGCGGCAAACAGTGGTCGAACGTAACTCACCGCGAGCGTCAATCCCAAAGCGTGACGAGCAGCAAAACGTCGAGTGCGATCACGAAGTGTCGTTCGGTGACGTCCCAGAGCCGAACTCCCAGAAGGGTCCGGCCGACGTTGTAGACGAAGGTCCAGAACCCCGCGAGGAGGACGACCCCGAAAACCGGGAACCAGGCGTACGCGCCGACGAGGAGACAGCCGACGAGCCCCCAGAGGCCGACAGCGACGCCCCACAGTTGGAGTTCGGCGAGCTGCTGAGAGTGCAACGTCGTGCCGGACCAGACCGGCACGAACTGCGTCATCGCATCCAGTACGGTGACGCAGACCCACCCCGCCAGGAGGAGATGAAGTTGGACGAGCGTCTTCTGGGAGGAGTCCCGTGTGCGTGTTCGCGAATACGTTCGGGATCGGGCGTAGACAGATCGAGCGACTGGTTCCGAGGATGAGTGACCGCGAGACAGCACTCCGACGACTCGTAGAACGGGCGCGCTGACACGACGCCGTCGAGGGCGCGTTCCTCGCAAAGAGGTTTACCGACCGGCTCGTCGTCGTCGATCTCGAACGGACCGAAACGCTTCCCCGGGAGTTAGTGGCGCTGTTCGCGGCCCACGACTGCTACAGCGCTGACGAGGTCCACGGCTGGAGCGGCAACGACGCCTCGGCGGGGGAACACGGGACCGCGACGCGCCACCAGTTCGTCGATCAGCGCACGCGCGGCGAGCATCAGTCCTGCGTCGTCGAGTGAGCGGCTGGCGGTCGATCGACATCTCGGGAGACGCGCAGAACGAAGATGTTCGCGCGAACATCGATCGGTCGCGGACGCCGTTATCCGGACGATGCCACAAATCGAACACCTCCACGCGCTGGAGGCGGCACCGCACGCGAACGTTTTCACAGAACACGAACCGAAGACCGTCAAACTGGAACTCGACGCCGACGAGCGGGTCCCGGAGCACGACCATCCGGGCCGAGAGGTCGTGCTGTGTCCTCTCGACGGCGCGATCCGGTTGGAACTCGACGGCGAACCGCACGCGCTCGAAACCGGCGACGTCGCCCGCTTCGACGGGGCACAGGGAATCGCACAGATCGCCGAAGCGCCGAGCACGGCGCTGCTCGTGCTTGCGAAGAAGCCCACTGAAACGCGGGGCCAGTGAGGAGCACTGAAGCCTGGAGAGAGCAGCGCCCATTCGAACGCAGTCCCACGCTGTCTCAGTCTTTATTCGGGTTCCAGATGGCCGTGAGGGCACCGTCGTCGATCTCGACCGTCTCGTAAGCGACGCCCTGCTCGTCGAGTTTCGGAAACAGGAACTGCGGCACGCGGTCGTTCAACTGGACGAACACCGCCTCGCCGTCCAGATCCGAGAGCCGCGTCATCGTCTGCCGGAGCGATTCCGGCGGCGGCAGGTCTCGCGCGTCGAGGAAGTCGACCGCGCGATCGCTCAGCGCGTCGAAGTGAGCGAGGTACGTCTCGTGATTCACACTCACGCATATCCCCGGAGGGGCCAGGAACCCAACGCCGAACATCTTCGTCGGCCGCGTGCGGGTTCGGCGGGCGAAGATGTTCGGCGTGATATGTTGGAAACCCGGGGGCAAACGGTCGACAATGGCAGATGACACACCGCCACCCCACGTCTCCGGAAAGAAGGCGGGTCGCCACGGGGGAGACGGCCCCTCAGCGCCGGACAGTCCGCGCGAGTCCGGTGGCCCGCCCGATCCGAGTTCGATCGACACGAGTCGGCGGCCCTTCGTCCTCGTCTGGGAGGTGACGCAGGCGTGTGACCTCGCGTGCGATCACTGTCGGGCGGACGCACAACCGGCGCGGCACCCGGACGAACTGACGACCCAGGAGGGTAAGCGACTCCTCGACCAGGCACGTTCCTTCGGACCGGGCCAACTGGTCGTCCTCTCAGGTGGCGACCCGCTCGCCCGCCCCGACCTCCCGGGGTTGATCGAGTACGGGAGCGATCGGGGGCTCAGGATGACACTCACGCCGAGCGGAACCAACTCGCTCACGCCCTCAGTCGTCGAGGACCTCGCATCGGCCGGCATCGAGCGACTCGCACTGAGCCTCGACGGTGCCACGTCCGGGGCTCACGACGGCTTCCGAAGCGAGTCTGGGAGTTTCGAGCAGACGGTCGAAGCGGCACGGACGGCCCGCGAGACGGGGATTCCGCTCCAGATCAACACCACGGTCTGTGCGGCCACCGTAGACGAACTGTCGGGAATCCGCGATCTGGTTGCGGGCCTCGGGGCGGTGTTGTGGTCGGTGTTCTTCCTTGTCCCGGTGGGTCGCGGTCGCGTGCTGGATCCGGTGTCGCCGGCGCGTGCCGAAGAGACGATGGCGTGGCTCTCTGAGGTGAGCGAACGTGCCTCGTTCGGGGTGAAGACGACGGAAGCGCCGCACTACCGCCGCGTCGCCATCCAGCGCAAGCGCGATGCGAGCGAAGCACCAGACGCCGATGGGATCGGACGCCGCCTCGGCATCACCGCAGGCGACGGCTTCGCGTTCGTCAGTCACACCGGAGACCTGTACCCCTCGGGGTTCCTCCCCGAGTCTGCGGGCAACGTGCGCGAGGAGAGCCTAACAGAGCGGTATCGCGAGAGCGAACTCTTCGAATCGCTCCGGGATCCCGGCCAACTCCGCGGGAAGTGCGGCGCGTGCGAGTTCAAGCACGTCTGCGGCGGGAGTCGCTCGCGAGCGTACGCTCACACGGGCGATCCACTGTCGAGCGACCCGCTGTGTGCGTACGTCCCGGACGGATACGACGGGCCGATGCCAACGGGTCGCGTCGACGCCGACTGAGCCCCGAGAATGTCGGGAGACCGGAGGACACCGCGGAATAAGTGACTAAGCGACGTTGATCTCGTTCGCGAGCGGGTGACGCCGCTACCGAGACGAGCGTCCGAGTGCTGTTGTCGTGATTTTGCAACTGATTGCTCATCCGATCGCACGATTACAGACGGTCGGCTCACTGAAGACCTGCAGACGCTATGATCGGCAGAGCAGTCCGGTTACCCCGGACAGCCGATGATACAGCCAACCGTCAGGATGTAGCCAATTACCAGAACAGCTGCCGCGAGAAGAGCGAGGAGGAAGACCACCAATATCGTGATATATGTAGGCGGTCGCTCGTGCCCCTTTGTCTGAGTCATTTCCGTCACTTCGCAGGGAACGAAGGAGTCACATAACTCTTCATACGACGGTTGTTTCGGCCAGCAGAGCGTGACAAGTCTGCTCGATAAGTGCACGACGCTGAACGATCTGACGGTCATTCGGTATTCGGCCGCGACGAGTCGGCAGCGAAGGCCGATCGCTGTGGTACGCATCCGAATCAACAGGAAGAGGGGTCAGTAGATCGGCCCTTCTTCGTCCTCGCTGGCCTGCATATCGGGGCTCGGATCGAATATTTCGGGGCGCTCGTCGCCAGCGACGTCGATCTCCGCGAGGAGACCCCGGCGCGCGACCCGCGAGAGCGCGTGATCCACCAGTTTGATGCGCTCGGGAACCGGCGTCTCGACCTCGCCGACGAAGCAACTTCCCGGCGGGACCTTCGCGGTCTGGAGGTGCTTCTCCACCGGCGCTTCGAGCGACCCGTCCCGGTAGCCCTTCGACCAGACGTTGCCGATCGGGTGAAAGTTCGACGAGTAGTTCGGGCCGCCGTCAACGAGGAACACGCGAATGCGTTCACCTTGCTCGGCCGAGAGCGTCCCGTATCGGTTCTCGGTGAACGGGTACTTCTCGCCGTTGAATAGCACGTACGTCGGCTGCTCGTTCGCCATATTCTCGAAGCTGAAGCTGTGGTGCCCTGTCTCCCCGACGGCCTTGTCGGTGTAGACTTCGTGCTGCCCGAGGTAGAACTCTCTGTCCACCGACGGGAGCCCATCCTTCGGTTCGACCACGATCATCCCGAACATCCCACTGGAGATGTGGTAGTCCAGATTCGAGACCGCACAGTGGTAGATGTACGCGCCGGGGTACCGAGCCTGGAACTTCATCGCGTTCTGCTCACCCGGGGCGGCGGTGGTTGCGACGGCACCGCCGCCGGTCCCGTACACCGCGTGGAGGTCGACGTTGTGCCCCATCTGACTCTCGGGCGGATTCTCCAGGGTGAGCGAGATCGCATCGCCCTGTCGGACTCGGATCATCGGTCCCGGCACCTGCCCGCCGAAGGTCATATACGAGAACGTGACGCCATCTTCGATCTCGGCGACGACCTCCTCAGTCTGCAGGGTGATCTCGTGGTGCTTCGACTGCGAGCGCGAGATCGACGCCGGAACGTCTGTCGGGTCTGCAGCCACCCGATCGACGTCGGTCGGTTGTGGGGTCGACGTTGTCTGCGCCGCCGTCGTTGATGACCCGGTGTTCTCAGCCGTCGGCGCCTGCGAGGCGCAACCCGCAATAGAGGCTGCGCCGCCGATTCCCAGCCATTCGAGCGTCCGTCTCCGAGTAGTGTCGAACATAACTCCTCATCTCCCACTCGGTGAAAGGACCCCGTCGCACGTATAGTGAGAGCCTGGTTACCAGAGCGAGCGAGCCCGGGCGAACATATTCCCCGTAACAAAGCCGTTCGCCGGCTGGGATTGCTCAAGTACTTACAATACAGTCGAATAAAACATATCCACGTACAGATGCTGAACGACCTTCGTGTCTGGTTCGATAATTTATACGAACAATCGGAGTACCGGCGCACGTTGAAGATCACCGTGGTCGGGCTCCTCGGTGCACTCTGGATTTTCTCGCGGTTCGTAACGAACATCATCTCGATCGAGGAGACGATCCTCGTGACGATTATCCTCCTCCTGTTTTCCGTGGAAGCGCTGGAGACCGATACATTTCGAATCGAGGAACTGCTGGCGAGTCAGACCCGCGCGCTCGGCGAGCACCGTGATCTGAAATCACAGGTCGAAGAGCTCTTAGGTGAGAAACCGGATCGGCTACACATCCTGGGATACACCGGGAGTTCGGCGCTGATGCAGAGTATCATCAGCGAGGCAATCGAACGCGGTGCAGACGTCTATCTCCTCTATCAACATCCCGCGTACGCCTACAACCAGAAAGAGCGAGACCTGGGAATTGACACGCTGAAGTATATGTACAGATTCCACAAGATGGACGAGAACGTCGAAGTGCGGTTTTACAACGAACCGGCATCGGTGATGGGCGTCAGGTCCGACCACGGAATCACGCTCGGGTGGTACACGTACTCCGACTATCGGGAGGAAATGGATTCGGCGCACCGGGCGGTTCAGGGTCCTGAAAACGAGGCCCTTCTGTTTCCCGAGGAGGACCGTCGGCAGTTCCCAGTGATGGATTCGTACCTGACGGAACTCTACACGTACCTGTGGCTCGAAGGACGGACGGTCGAGGAAATGTACAAGAGTGAGGACTGCCCGAAAGAACTCGAAGACTGGGTCGAGTTCGGTGATGAGGCCGATCACGACGGTCGCATCGAGTGGTTCAAGCGAACTGCCACCGAGTCGTTCTCCCAGCGGACCGACCTGTTCCCCGATCAGGAGCCAATTGGCGGGCACACCCGCGTCGACCCAACAGAACCACCGCAGCGGGAGCCGGTCCGTCCAGAGAGTTGAGATCGACTCATACAATTACAGTCCAACCATACCACACAATATGCTCTCAGCCGGTCTCCTGATCCTTCTCGTCGCCACTGGGGTGTTCGGCGGAACGATCGCCGGCATCGGCGGCCCCGGTGGGATCCCCGTGCTTCTCATTTTGAACCTGGTATTGGCGTTCTCTCCGTCCGTCGCGGCGGCCACGGCGAGCAGTATCTTCATCGTCGCAACGGTGGTCGCGACGGGATTGTACTACTACAGCGACGGCATCGACTGGGTTCTCGCGGCCGTCGTCGGGATCCCCGCACTGATCGGAACGCACACCGGGACCGCCGTGTCCGGCGCGCTGTCGTCCGGGCGGTTCGAGTCGATTCTCGGGAGTGTCCTCATTCTGTCTGCCGTCGGCATCGCCTACCAGCACCGCAAGGGGGTATCGGACGGCCAGTCCGTCGTCGCTATGCAGAGCGAGACGGCAATCTACGCGGTGATCGCACTCGGAAGCGCCTCGATCGGCGTACTGGCGGGCATCACCGGGATCGGCGGGCCCGCACTGACGATCCCGATGATGGTCCTTCTGGGAATCAATCCGATCGTCGCAATCGGGGCCGGACTGGCCAGTGGAATAATCATCACGATAAACACGACCGTCGGACATCTGCTCCGGGCGAACGCCCCCGCGCTGCTGCCGGTCGCCGCAATCGGGATCCCGTACGTGATCTCGCAAGTGCTCGGCTGGAAATACGTGCATACCGTTTCCGAGCGAGCGATTTCCTACAGTATCGCCGCCGTCGCTGTTGCAGGCGGCCTCGTATTCATCGCATAGCCGGGGTATATCAGGAAAACGCAAGCGTGCAAGGTCGCTCAAGACGTCTCCCCGGGGAGCAGACAACGACTGTCCCCCGAACCTGTTCGGAATAAAACGGGTCAGCACTACGATCGATTATTCAACAGTGCCCGGCCGAGTCGAACGACTGACCGAACCGGGGGACCACGATGTGTGCAGATCCACTTTCGGACGCGATAGAGCCGGACTGCCAGACGGTCTTCGACGCGCTCACCAGTGAACCGTGCCGCAGCATTCTGCAGTCGCTGGAGCAGCCGCTGACCGCGGCGGAGGTCGCCGACTACTCTGACCTCCCGGACGGGAGCGCCTACCGCGCACTCGAGCGGATGGTACGCGCTGGGCTGGTCAGAAAGCGGGAGTAGGACGGCGCGGCCACCTACGCGATCGACTTCGAGGAGGTCGTCGTGAAACCTGGTGAGGGCGACCTCGCATTGGTGGTGAGCGGTCCCTCGCGGTCTGCGGCCGAGCAACTCTCGATACTGTGGGAAAGCGTTCAGGAAGAAGCCGGTGGCACCTGACCGGCGATTAGCGCTGTCGGTCCGCTTCAGGCTCGTCGTCACCGGTGAGCCAGAGGAACGCCCCGAACAGTCCCGGCGAGGCCAGCGCGAGGCCGAAGACGCTGGCGAGGAGGTATCCCCCAAGATTGCGGTTCGCGGGGTTCCCGAACGGTGCGGCGAGTTGCTCGCTTCCCGAGCCCGCACCGCCCGAATTGCCGCCTTCGACCGCGCTACCGCTCGCAACTACGGCTGCGCCCTTCATTCCGAGCGTCTCGTGCGGCGTGCACGAGTAGGTGTACGTCCCGGGTTCCGAGAAGGCGTGATCGAACGTGTGGCCAGCGCTGTCGGTGAGGTCCGACTCGAAGTCGCCCTCGGTATCGACGACGTCGTGCGAGCCGCCATTGCCGGTCCACTCCCAGGTGACGGTCGTATCCGGCGAGACGCGGATCGCGGCCGGGCCGAAGCCGAACGCGCCGCCGTTCGCCTCGACGCCGACTTCGACGGTCACCGACGACTGGCCGGTCTGATCGACGATTCCGTCGTGGTTCGAGGTGTTCGAGAGCCACGAGTCGACGTCGCCGCCTGACGACTGCGCCGACGCGCTCGACGCCGCGCCACCGAGCGCCCCGCTAGCGAGTGCCGCCGTCCCGATTCCGCGAAGCGCCCCTCGTCGGGAAACGGTGGGACCGCCAGCACGACTCTCGCCGGCACTCGTATCGCCGGTTTCGGTCGGCGGTGACTGCGTCGTGTCAGGGCTCCCCGCCGCGCCGTCACCGTCGGGATCATTCGGTGAGTGGCCGTCTGTACGTCCTCGAGAAGACGTGTCGGTCGAGGTCATCATACAGGTGGAAGGCGGCTCAGGATACGGATAACGGGTGAGTGTGGTTCCCGGTTAGCCACCGACGAACCGAACATATTCGGCCGAAGGGGTTCCCTGGTCGATGCGGTGAGTGTAGATATGGCAGCGGCGAGACCCTGGAACTGGTGAACGATCACGAACCGAAACCCCCGTTTTGTGAGATGCAGGCGGAGGTCGACACCTTCGACGCCGACGCCTACGAGGTCGAGAAGCGCGGCCCCACAGAGTACCACGCTGGCGGTCGCGTCGTTCCGGGCGTGGAACGGGCGTTCGGACCGCCACGAGTACGACCTCGTCCGCGTCCACCTGATGCACCACGAGGCGGCGTCGATCAACGAGCGGCTCCGTGCGTTGGAGGACACGTATCGTGAAACCGGAGAGGTTCCCGAGGGAACGGAACGCCGAAGGGGATCTCGGATCGGAGGGCAACGGTGTCGGCGGCGCGCCCGTCGATTCTGACGAACCCGGATCGGACTCGCGCGCCGAACTGATCCGTCGCTGTTCCCACGAGAGGAAGCCCCGGACTCAAGTACCCTGGGGACGAATGATGGCCAATGCCATTCGTCGAAGTCACGCTCCCGGACGAGTTACTGAGCGAATTCGAGCAGTTAGTCGACGAGGAGTTCGTCACTGAAGAGCAGGCGGTCGAAGAACTGCTCAGTATGGGTATCGACGCTTACAACGTCGAAGTCGTCGACGAGAGCGAACCCGGCGACGACTTCATGGACGGCGCGGAGAACAACCTCTTCGATACCGCCTCGGATCCCGGCGGACTGGACGACGACACGCTGTAGACGCGTTTTTTTACTGCACTCAGTCGTCGGCGGGCGTGGGGCCACGGACCGACCCTGTCCGCCACGTCTCCCGTCGGTACCACGTGTACGCGATGAGCGCGCCGGCGACGTTCGAGATGGGGAACGCCAGCCAGATCCCTGCATACCCGTACGACTGCGAAGCCACATAGGCCACCGGAATCCGGATCAGCCCCAGCATTATCACCGAGATCGCTGCCGCGACGAGCGTCTTTCCCGCGCCGCGGAAACTCCCGGAGTACGCCCGCATCACACCGATGAACCCGAACGTCGGTGCGACGAACCGGAGGAAGTCAGCGCCGACTTTGATCACCTCGGGGTCGTTGGTGAAGATCGCGATGATCGGGCGGGGGAACAGGAGCGTGAGTGCGCCGACGACCGAGAGGATGATGAGCGTCCACTTGGCCGCGAAGTCGGCTGCCATTCCCGCGCGCTCGGGTTTCTGCGCGCCGATGTTCTGTCCCGTCATCGTCTCGACGCCGCGAGCGACGGCAATCGCGGGGAGGAAGATGACCGAGAAAACGCGTGTCCCGATCCCGAACGCGGCGACGACCGGCGTCGGGAACAGTCCCACGACGAGGAGTAGGAGGTTCACCGAGAGCGCGCGGCCCGTGACTTCGACGGACGCGGGCCCACCGATCTCGAACAGTTTGCGGAGGTACTGGAAGTTGGGACGCATCTGACTGGGGCGGATCCGAACGCCGCGGACCCCCTGTATCATAATCGCGATCCCAACGGCGAACGCGAGTGCCCGCGAGAAAATCGTCGCGATGGCTGCGCCGGTGATCCCCGATCCCGTGTAGCCGGTCAGCGCCAGCAGCGTCGCCTCCAAGCCGTCGAGTCCGAGCATCGAGAAAAGCGGGTTGCCCTGGAAGCCGAAAATCAAGAATGGGTCGATCGCGATGTTGAGCACGACCGAACCGAACATCACGAGCATCGGAGTGACCGTGTCGCCGTACCCGCGCATCAGCGCGATGAAGACGAAGAAGCCGAACATAAACGGCAGTCCGGCGGCGATCACTTGCATATAGTTCGTCGCCAGCGGGAGAACATCCGGAGACGCCCCGAGGAAGTCGATGAACGGACCGACGGCGACGAAGCCGATCGAGCCGAGGATGATCGACCCGATCGCGGCGAAACTCACCGTCTGCGAGGCGGCGTACTCGGCCTCTGCCTCTTCGCCGGCCCCGATGTGCTGGGCGACGAGCACGCTCCCGGCGATCGAGATCCCCATCCCCAGCGAGATCAGGAGAAAGACCATCGGGAAGCCGAAGCTGATCGCCGCAAGCGCCTCTGTGCTGTACTGGCCGAGCCAGAACGTGTCCGCGAGGTTGTACGCCGTCTGCAGGAGGTTCGTGATGACAATCGGAAGCGAGAGATAGAACAGCGGTCGCCCGATGCCGCCGCCGGTGAGGTTCAGTTCTTCGGGGCCTTTGAACACCGATCCCAGGCGGTCGAGGAGGCTCATTCAGTCCGCCTCCCCGTCGACGGCCTCTGAGACGGGCATCGCTCCGGCCTGGGTGTCGATATCGACTCCAAGCGTCGCTCGCAAGTACGCGTCGACCGCGTCCGCGGCGTCCTCCAGCGGGTGCCCGACGCCGACGTGTCGCGTCTGGATGCCGTTGATGTGTGTCGTCAGAAACGAGGCGACCGTGTCGGGATCGACGTCTTCGGCGAACGTTCCGTCGGCGACGCCCGCAGCGATGACTTCGCGGATCCGGGCTTCGAACGCCTCGTCGAACCGGCGTAGTCGCTCGCGAAAGGCCTCGTCGTACGGCGACTGCGCTTTAATCTCCAGGAGCGCCGTCTGGAAGGCCGGAGCGTCCGAGCGTTCCGTGAGCATCGAGGTGACGAGAGCGCGGAGTTGGGCCGCCGGATCGTCGCCGACAGAGTCGTCGCCACCGGGATCAGCGAGGCGACCCTCGAACTGGTCGTAGAGGTGGTCGAGGTACGCTAGCAACAGGTCGTGCTTGCCGTCGTAGTGGTAGTGGATCGACGCCTTGCAGCGGTCCGTCTGGTTGGCGATGTCCTGCATCGTCAACTCCGCGTACCCGTGCTCACACAGGGCCCTGTGGGTCGCATCGAGAATCTGGGTCGGCGTGTCCTCAGTCATTAACAACGTCCATTCGTTGTACTAACTAACTGTTTGGTCAGTCAAAAGGGGTTCGATCCGGTCACACTCCGGACTGAACCGGACGCCGTTCCCCTACCGGAGTGAGGCGTGTTCGGTGCCGACGAACTCTTTGATGACCTTTCCTTCCGCCCGGTGGAGTTTCTCGCTCGTCGTGGATTTGGCCAGGTCGACCGCATCGGCCAACGCCGTCAGCGTACACGTTCGGGGCGTATCGTAGTAACCACGCTCGATCGCCGCCTCCAGTAGTTCGTACTGTTCTGCGGTGAGGAGAGACTCGGTATCGACCGACTGCGTCACTGACACGAGATCGAACTGGATCCCGAACTGCTCCAGCAGCGTGCCGAGTTCCGAGAGGCGGTCGCGGGATGCAGTCACCTCGACGGTCACCTCGCCGTCGACGATCGTAATCGGCAGTTCCAGCGGGATGCCGGCTTCGCTGAGCGTTCTGAGCAGGAGCGGCTCGGTCGTCTCGAACTGAATCAGCGATCGGTCCGGCTGGGCTTCTAAAACCGTCACGGAGAACACTGACTCGTACTCGTCGAAGGCGGCGACGATCTGCTCGATCTCCGGCGCGGTGATCTCGACGAGGCCGACGCCGGCGTCTTCGGCGGGCATCGCGGCCAGCACCCTGAATTCGGCGTCCGGAAACTGCCGAGAGAGCGAGGAGATCCACACCTGATCCGGGAGATCGAGTGAGAGCGTAGCTCGGGGCATCGATACGCGGAGAAAGTAGAGCCACTCATATAAGTTCGAACGAACGGGTCGGAGCAACGAGTGGATGGAGAGAGTCGTCCAGTTGCGTCCGAGAGCCCCGCTCAGTCCTCACTCGCTTCGGAGCGCACTTCGCCCCACAGGGTGGCGAGTTGCTCGGAGGCCGACCGCGGTGGCTGATGGATCGAGACGGCAAGCGCACCGTCACGCTCGGTCACGATGACTTCCTGAAAATCGGTTATGTATCGGACCTCAGAGCCGCGCTCGTGTCGCCGCAACAGTCCACTCTCGGCCAGCAGATTCAATTTGTCGTATGCCGTCGAGCGGGGGACGTCGCAAACGCGGGCTAGTTCGCTGGCCGTCATCGGTCGGTCGATCTCCTTGAGGAGTTTGCGGCACTGTGGGCTCGCGAGTGCCTTGGCGACAGACGCGACATCGGGCGAGAGCGCGTTTGAGAGGGGGTTCTGAGACATCTGAACGATCGTGGCCTCGTTCGGTTCATCGAGAGTTTGGAGGGTGGTCGGAAAGGCGTTTTCATCTATCGTGCTCAGATGCGAGCGACTCGGGTTCGGAAATGGCCGAACATATTCGATTTTGGTCGAGCGAATTGGAATCAGGTTCCGACTATACGTGCGTTCTGCGTTGAGGCCAGAATGCAATGGGCAACTACGTAGGCGCACCCGGATCGAAGATGTCGCGTCGCGAATTCCTCGCTGCCACCGGTTCCACCGGCGCCCTCGGACTTGCGGGCTGTGCGGCTCCGACTCAGGAGCGTGTTCAAACCACGCAGGACGGGTCTTCCACGCCAGCGGTACAGGACGGCTCGGTCCCGACGACGAGTCCACCCGAGGTGGTGAACGTCGACGAACAGGGCAACGCGGTGACGTTGAAGTCGGTCCCCTCGTATCACGCCGCTCATCCGCTGGAGACGATGGGCGGTCCCGTGGAACTCCCGCGTGTCTGGGCGTTCCAGGCCGACGACAGGAATCCGAGTGTTCCCGGGCCGATTCTCCGCACGACTGAAGGCGAGGATATGGAAGTAACGTTCGACAACACCGACGGGATGCGGCCTCACACGGTCCACTTCCACGGTGTCACCAAGGCCTGGAAGGACGACGGCGTGCCGACTACGACGGGGATCCAGGTCAACCCCGGCGAGACGCACACGTACACGATCCCGGCGAACGTCCCCGGCACCCACCTGTATCACTGCCACTACCAGACGAACCGCCACATCGAGATGGGGATGTACGGCATCTTTCGCGTGGATCCGAAGGGCTACGAACCCGCTGACCGCGAGTACTTTATGACCGTCAGGGACTGGGACTCGCGTCTCTCGCGGATGATGGCCGGCGGAGACGCCACGTACGACCCGCGGAGCCGCCAGCCTGACATCTTCACGGTCAACGGGAAAGTCGCGCCGCGGACCCTCCACCCCGAGAAGGGCGCTCCCGTCATCGTCAGTCAGGGCGATCAGGTGCGGATCCACTTCGTCAACGGGGGCTATATGAGCCACCCGCTGCACCTCCACAACCACCGGTTCCGGCGGGTCGAGAAGGACGGCGGGGCGATTCCTGAAGTCGCGCAACACGAGATGGACGTCACGAACGTCGCCCCCGCCGAACGACACACCATCGAGTTCACGGCAGATTCCGACCCGGGCATTTTCCTGATGCACTGTCACAAGGTGAATCACGTGATGAACGGCGGGTTCTACCCTGGCGGGATGCTCACTGGTATCGTCTACGAGGAGGCGATGGACACGGAGATCTTCTCGCAGTTGATGAACTACGCCGGCTACGAGGCCTGAGGGTCCAGACCGGACCGGCGGTGCATTCCGTACCGGTGGTCCGAACATATTCGTCCGGTTCGACGCGATTTTGCAATCGGTATGGCGCTTCGATGGGTAGCGTAGAGAGCGTCGCATATGCAGGTACAACGCAAAACGATAGCGAAGGCCATCGTCGTCATATTCGTGTTCAACCTGATCGTGATGGGTGTGGGTGCGTGGGTCGCCTATCAGGAGGCACCGCCCATCCCCGAGCAGGTGACCGGACCGGACGGCGACGTCGTCGTCACCGACGAACAGATCCGCGAGGGCAAGCGGGTCTTCCAGCAGAACGGCCTGATGAACCACGGTTCGATTCTCGGTAGCGGAGCGTACTACGGGGAGGACTTCACCGCCGACGCGTTGGACTTGAAAGTTCAGCATATGCGCGATTACTTCGCGCGCGAGCGGTACGGGAACGAGTACGACAAACTCAGTTCCGCCCGACAGGCGGCCATCGCCGACGCGGTGAAGCAGGAACTCGACTCGTCCTACGACGGCGGAGCGGTCCAGTACTCGGCGGCCGAACTGTACGCTCACAAGCAGGTCCGTCAGGAGTACGTCGCGCGGTATCACGAGGGATCATACCCCAGAGGCGTCCCCGAGGGGATGATCGAATCGCCCGAAGACGCCCGTGAGTTCGCGGACTTCGCGATGTGGACGGCGTGGTTCTCACGCACCGACCGGCCGGAGACCACTCGTACACGAACGACTGGCCGTACCAGCCCGGCGCGGGTAACGACGCCACTCCCGTAGCGATGATCTGGAGCGTCATCGTTATGATGCTGTTGGTCGCTGGCGCAGGGGCCGGAATCTGGCTGTACCGCTCGATCGAACTCCCGAGGCCGGAGGCAGCGGGCATCTCGGTCCCGACACCGGATGAGATGACCAGCTTCCCGAGTCAGCGAGCGGCACTGCGGTTCATTCCCATCGCCGCCGGGCTCTTCGTCGCGCAGGTGTTCCTCGGCGGCCTGCTGGCGCACTTCTACATCGAACGCGCTGGGTTCTTCGGTATCGAACGGGTCTTCGGCGTCCACATCCTCCAACTGCTGCCGTTCGCCATCGCGAAGACCTGGCACATCGACCTCGGCATCCTGTGGATCGCGACGACGCGGCTCGGCGCGGGGCTGTTCCTCCCGCCGCTGCTGACGGGCCACGAGCCGAAGCGACAGGCGACCTACGTCGACGGCCTCCTGGCTGCACTCGTAGTCGTCGTAATCGGCGGTCTCGGAGGCATCTGGCTCGGAGCCAACGGCTACATCGACGGTCAACTGTGGTGGATCCTCGGCAACGAGGGCCCGGAGTACCTCGAGGTCGGGAAACTCTGGCAGTTCGGGATTCTGGCGGGCTTCGGAATCTGGGCGGCCCTCGCCGTCCGTGGCCTGAAGCCGCTCTTGGATCGCGAACCGCCGTACGGGCTGGCGCATATGATCCTCTACGCCGGCGGATCGATCGCGCTGCTGTTCACCGCGGGCTTCCTCTTCACGCCGTCGACGAGCATCGCCGTCACGGAGTTCTGGCGCTGGTGGGCCGTCCATATGTGGGTCGAGGGCGCGTTCGAGTTCTTCATTGTCGCCATCGTCGGCCTGACGCTGGTCTCGATGACCCTCCTCACGCGCCGCAGCGCCGAGAAGGCGGTGATGCTCCAGGCGCTGCTCGTGGTGGGAACCGGCGTCATCGGCGTCTCGCACCACTACTGGTCAATCGGGATGCCCGATACGTGGGTGCCGATCGGGAGCGTCTTCTCGACGCCGGAACTGCTCCCGCTGGTGTTCATCCTCTACGAGGCGCTCGGGCAGTACAGCGCGATGTCGGCCGACGAGTTCCCCTACCGGCTTCCCTGTATGTTCATCATCGCCAGCGGCGTCTGGAACTTCGTCGGGGCCGGCGTCCTGGGGTTCTTCATCAACCTCCCGCTGATCAACTACGACGAGCACGGGACCTACCTCACCGTCGGTCACGCCCACGCCGCGATGTTCGGAGCGTCCGGGTTCCTGGCGCTGGGGATGGTGACGTATGTGCTCCAGATCGCCATCGAACCGCACCGCTGGGACGGGTCGTGGCTCCGCGCGGCGTTCTGGTCCTGGAACGTCGGCCTCGCGCTGATGGTCTTCGTCTCGGTGCTTCCCGTTAGGTTCCTCCAGTTGGAGGCGGTGTTCACCCAGGGGTACGCCGCCGGACGGAGTCTGGCCTTCTACAATCAGCCGATGATCCAGAGTCTATTCTGGGCGCGTCTGCCCGGCGACACCATCATTATCCTGGGGACAGCGATTTACGCCGCCGACCTCCTCAGAAAACGGTTCGTCCTCAGACACTCCGAGGAGGACCCCGAGGTCGAGGATATGGCCGTCGCCGAGGGCGTCCTGAGCGACGACTGAGCACCGGCGAACCGCGACTCGACCGTCCGCCATCGCTGCTCTTCGCACCCGGCGTCCGGGGCCGTCATAACGACTGCCGACCGGGCGACGAAGCCTTTTCTCTCCGCTCTCCGTCGGGGCGGTATGGATCTCGGCATCGACGGCGACGCGGCACTGGTGACAGCATCGAGTAGCGGCCTCGGGAAGGCCTCGGGGCGGGCCTTGGCCGCCGAGGGCGCTGACGTCGTACTCAACGGTCGCGACGAGAAGCGACTGGAAGCGGCCGTCGCAGACGTCAGCGACGACGCGGCCGAGGGCGCGACTGTGATCGGACACGCCGCAGACCTGACCGATCCCGAGGCGATCGAGAGACTAATCGAACGGACGGTCCGAGAGTTCGGCGGTCTCGATCACCTCGTGACCTCAGCAGGCGGTCCCCCAGCGAAGTCGTTCCGCGAGACGACGGACGAGGAGTGGTACGACGCGTTCGACCAGTTAGTGATGAGCGTCGTCAGAACCGTCAGAGCGGCGGTGCCGCATCTGGAAGCCAACGGGGGCGGAACCATCGTGACCATCGCCTCGGTGAGCGTGAAAGAGCCGGTCGAGGACCTGGTTCTCTCGAACTCGGTCAGAGCCGGGGTCCTCGGACTGGAGAAGACGCTCTCGACGGAACTCGCACCCGAGATCCGGGCGAACGCCGTGCTCCCCGGGACGCACGAAACGCCGCGCGTGGAGGCGCTCGTCGAGCAGGGGGTCGAAGACGGGAGGTTCGACTCCTACGAGCAGGGGATGAACGAGTGGGCGCGGGAGGTCCCGGTCGGCGGGATCGGCGACCCGATGGATCTGGGCCGGGTCGTCGCCGTGCTCTCCTCGCCGCGGTCGGGGTTCATCTCCGGCGCGGCAATTCCGATCGACGGTGGCGAGGGCGCTTCGACGTTCTGATGATTGGATCGATACCGGGGACAGGTTTCAAGCCACTCTCTTGACCAGGGCGCGCACGCGTCAGACCGCAATCTATTTCAATCGAACTGATCAGACAATCCGCGTTCACGACGGGTCGAATCGGGAACGCTTATGTTCCAGAAGCAACTTTCGAATACTATGGAGCATAATACTAATCTTAAATATGCAGAGAACTAATAACACGTCCCCGATTCGCTGGGGTATCGAACTGACACCGGACGCCCCAGTGCGGGAAATCGCCGCCCTGGGTGCCGCGGCCGAGGAAGCCGGCTTCGACGCCGCGTTCGGATCGTCACACTACAACAACCGCGACCCGCTCATTGCGCTCGACCGGGTCGCCGCCGCGACCGACGAGATCCGACTCGGCCCGGGCGTCGCAAACCCATACGACGTTCACCCGCTCAGATTGGCCTCACAGGTCGCGACGCTCGCGGAGGTCAGTGATGGCCGCGCGCTCCTCGGACTGGGCGCGGGCGACGTGTCGACGCTGCGGAACCTCGGCGTCGACCGCGACAGGCCACTCCGCCGGGTGCTCGAGACGATGCGGGTCGCAAAGAAACTCTGGGCGGGCGAGCGCGTGGATCACGAGGGGACGTTCACCGCCAGCGACGCGGCGTTGAACTACGATCCGGGGCCGGTTCCGGTCCTCGTCGGCGGGCAGGGGCCGCATATGCTTCGGATGGCCGCGAAACACGCCGACGGCGTCCTCGTCAACGGTTCGCATCCGGACGATTACGCCTGGGCAGCCGACCAGATCGAGATCGGCATCGAGGACCGACCGGATTCGCGGGGGCCGTTCACGATCGGTGCCTTCGCGAGCGTCAGCATCGACGAGGACGCGGAGCGGGCGCGGACGGTCGCCCGCCGACCCGTGGCGTATATTGCCTCTGGGGCACCCGAAGAGGTGCTAAGTCGGCACGGACTCGACGTCGAACGCGCGGCCGAAATCGGTGAGGCCATTTCCGTAGGTGAGCGCGAGCGCGCCTACGACCTCGTCACCCCAGCGATGGTGGACACGTTCTGCGTCGCCGGCACTCCCGACGCAGTGGCCGAGCGGATCGAGACGATCCGTGAGTACGCCGACGCGTTTGTCGCCGCATCGCCGCTCGGCCCCGACAGAGAACGCGCGATCGAGTTGCTCGGGTCGGTTCGGGAACGACTCGTTGCGCCGGAGAGTGGCCCGTGAACAGCGGCACGTGGCCGGCCGACCTGCGCGGCGTCGTCGAGAGCGTAACGTCAACGCGCGGTCCCGACGGGCAGTGGCACGTCGCTGCGCTCGGTCTCCAGGCCGGCGAACAGCACGCCGACACCGATGCAGTGCACGCGCGGACCTGGGGACAGACGCGGACCCGACAGAACTTCGAGCGACGCGAAAGCGCGCGCGTGCAGTTCGTGCGAGATCCAGTCGTCTTCGTCAAGGCCGCTCTCGGCGAATTAGAGACCGATGGTCCCGTCCTCGATGCCGCCGACGCCTGGGTTGAGGTCGACGTGACAGCGGTCGAGACTGGGACCTCGGGCGGGACGGAGTGGGTCGATTGGCGACTCAGCCCGGTTCGGGCCGACATCGAACGACGCGTCGTGCCGGTAACGACGCGCTCGCTCGGCGCGGTCATCGAACTGGCCGTCGCCGCATCCCGGCTGGGCGTTCCGAGTTACGACGACGACGAACTCCGCGACCGGATGACGTACTTCGCCGACGTCGCGACGAACTGCGGAGCGTCGCGTACACGAGAGGCGGTCGGACTCGTGGCGTCGCTATCGGCGTGGACCCCGGACGACGAGGTCGCCGCGGAGATCGACGTCTCGGCCGCGGAATCGAACAGCGCAACCGACGGCGGGTGGTAGCCCGATGCGTGTGCGAGCCGCGACGACCGCGCGATTGCACTTCGGCTTCCAGAACCTCTCACCGAGCCGCGAGCGGATCTACGGCGGCCTGGGAATCACGCTGGATTCTCCCAAAGTCGTGGTGGCGGCCGAACCTGCCCAGGGCGTAACCTGTGACGCCGAGGAAACGGTGGCGGACGACACGGTGAATGCGGTCTGCGAGTACGCTCAACAGGCCATCGACTTCCTCGGCGTTGACGGCGCGCACGTGACCGTCGAGTCGGCGCTACCACGACACGTCGGATTCGGCTCGGGAACACAGTTGGCGCTGTGCACGCTGACGGCTGTGTCCCGGGCATACGGTCAGGACCCCGCAGTCCGCAAACTCGCCCCTCGATTAGGGCGGGCTCGCCGGAGTGGGGTCGGCGTCGCCGCCTTCGAGCGCGGGGGATTCGTGTTTGACGCCGGAACGCCGACAGAATCCTACGGCGTCGACGAACTCGCCGGTGGCGTCTCGACCGTGCCGTCGGTTGCCGTTCGCCGAGAGATCCCCTCGGAGTGGCGGTTCCTGATTCTGACTCCGGACGTCGAGTCGGGGCGAAGTGGGGACGAAGAGGCCACCAGTATGCGGGCTGTCGTGCGATCGGCCGATCCGACAATCTCCGATCGAATCGGGGCGACGGTCGCCGGACGAGTGTTGCCGGCCATCGCGGACGGAGATGCCGCTCGGTTCGGCGCGGCGATCCAGGCGGTCGATCGACTCAACGGGCAGTGGTACACCGACGAACAGGGAGACATCTATCGCCCGCCCGTCGCCGAGGTCGTCGACGCGCTGGACACCAGTCAATCGGTCTTCGGCGTGGGGCAGTCGTCGTGGGGGCCGGCCGTGTACGGGATTACGACGGCCGACCGCGCCGAGGCCGCTCGTGAGGCCGGGGGGCGTGCGCTCTCCCACGCGGGACTCGATGGTGAAGTCGCGGTCGTGACCGGGCGGAACCGCGGCGCCGTCGTCACGCAGTGTTGAAGTCGGCGAGCGTGATGCGTGAGTAGTTCACATCCGCAGCGGGGAATCGGAACCACTGTCCGGGTGCGTCTCCGAGGGCGGATCGTGAGCGAGTCGACGACGGAGGTGACGGGGTACGCCAGGCGGATGCTGTACACCGTCTCGCTGGGATGGGCGCTGCTGCAGACCGGTCGATTCCTGCTCTCGCCGCTGCTGCCGACGATCATCACCGACCTGGGGATAACGGAGGCGACCGCGGGGATCGCGCTAGCGGTGTTTCAGGGATCCTACGCACTCATCCAGTACCCGAGCGGAGAGTACTCCGACCGCTGGAGCCGGACGACCCTGATCGTGCCCGGACTGATTATCCTCAGCGTCGGATTCGCCCTCATCGGCCTGGTCAACGGGATCGTCCTGTTTTTTGTCGCTACCACGGTCGTCGGCGTCGGGAAGGGACTGTTCTCGATCCCGTCGCGAGCTCTTCTCTCGGACCTCTTTTCGGCGAACCGGGGACGTGCGCTCGGGATCTACGCCGCCGGCACCGACGTGGGCGGCCTCATCTCCTCCGGTGTCGCAGTACTGGCGCTGACGTACGCCAGTTGGCGCACGCCGTTCTTTCCGGTCGCAATCGCACTCGGACTGCTTACGGTCGCGTACGCGGCGACGACCCGCGAGGGGTATACCGTGGGAAGCGCGTCACTCGACCTCCGCGGCACCGTCGGCCGCCTCGTCCAGAGCAATCAGCAGCGACGGACGCTCGTCGCGTTCACGCTGTTTTATTTTATGGTCGGCGGCTTCATCAACTTCGCACCGACGTATCTGGCGCAGGCGAAGGGGTTCAGCGAAAGCCTCGCGGGGCTCTCGTTCGGCATCGTCTTCGCGGTCGGATTCGCGATAAAGCCGGTCGCGGGTGCGCTCGGCGACCGGTTCTCCCGCCGTGGCATCGCCGTCACCGGATTACTCGTCGCCGCGACCGCGCTCGGGGGACTGGTGCTCGTCTCGGCGAATCTCGCTATCTGGATCGCGATCGGCGTTCTCGCGCTGGGATACAAGACCGGCTTTCCGCTGGCGGACGCGATTATCATCGACGGCGCGCCTGCGGAGGATATGGGCGCGGACCTCGGAGCCGCCCGGGCGCTCTTTCTGAGCGCGAACGCACTCGGGCCGGCGTACGTCGGCATCGTCGCCACTTACGCGAATTACGACCTCGCGTTCGGCGGTCTCGTGGCCTGTTTGGTGGTCGCAGCCGCGCTTCTCGGCGTAAGCGATGGAGCGGAATAGGGGTGAAGACGGATCCGGGGTCAGCGTGCTTACGGCGTCGGTTCGGGCGCGCGCCACGCCAGGAATACACCGCAGATGGCGAGCCCGCCGGCAAGCAGGAACGCGGGCTCGAAACCGGCGGTATCGACGACAGCACCGCCGGCGATCGGCGCGAGGAACGCGCCAGCGAGGCCGACGCTCGTCTGGAAAGCGACCGCAGTCGCAGCGACCCGCTCTTCGACCACTTCGCGGACGTAGGTGTACGACAACCCGAGCGTGAGTTGGATCGCGAACCCTGACAGGAGAAGCGCGACGACGACGAGCGCGACGGAGCCGAGGCGGGTGAACCCCAGGAGGAGCGGCGTCGCGAGCGCGAACGAGCCGAGCACCACGGGCCGACGTCGACCATCAAAGACACGATCCGAAAGCAGTCCGCTACTGACCCGCGAAACGAGGCCGACGCCCGGAAAGAGGGCGACGACCAGTCCGCTCGTCGCGAGCGAGAGCGCCATCTCCTGCGTGAGATACGAGGACCCCCAACTGTTGACGAACAGGTAGAGTGCGTAACTGAGAAAGCCCAGCGCGCCGAGGAGCCAGACCGTCGGAGACCGGAGAACTGTCAGGAACTCCTGGAGCGAGGGCGCGTCACCTCGTGCCTCGCCGAGCCCTCGGCTCGCCGGCCAGAAGAGCAGCAGTCCGAGAAGGGCGACGGCGGTGAACGCCGGAAGGATTGCTGGCCAGCCGAACCGGGCGGCGACCAACGGACCGGTCCCCTGGCCGATTGCGAAACCCACAGGCCCGCTGGCGGTGAAGATGCCGACCGCCGTGGCGCGAGCGTTGGCGGGCACGGCTCGGCTCACGATGTCGATGCCGGCGTTCCAGACAACGACGTACGCCAGCCCACCGAGCGCCCGCGACGCGATCACCGGCCAGTACGCGCCTGCCGTCCCCGCGAGCCATCCCCAGACGCCAGCGACGAACAGTGCGAGCACTGCCAGCGCCATCGCGCGCCGTGAGTCGGTCCGATCGAGCACGACGCCGGCCGGGAGGCTCCCGACGACGGCGGCCCCGAACATCACGCTCACGACCAGTCCCGCGGCGCTCGACCCGATGTCAAGGGAGTTGCGGATCAGCGGCGTGACGCTCGCAGGCACAATCTCGTAGGCGGCGAGACTCGTCGAGATGAGGCCCGCTCCGCCGACGAGAGCGTAGATCCGCCGGTCCCGATCCGAAGGGGCGGCGGATGGGTCGTCGGTCGGCACGTGCTGATCTGGTGGCGCACTCATCAGTATCCCGTCTCCGCGCCTCGGTATAGAAGCCAGCGGTGTCGTCGCGAGGGTGGTCTCGCCGTCAGTCGAATCTTTTCCCCTGTGCGGAGGACCGCCTCTCGATAGCCCGGTCCCCGGTCGCCGCGTTAGGTACATACGATTCGGGGGCCTATTCACGACGAATGACCAGTGAAACGGCCACGTTCGGCGGTGGGTGCTTCTGGTGCACTGAGGCGGCGATGAAAGTCCTCGACGGCGTCCACGCGGTCACGTCCGGGTACGCGGGTGGCGACACCGATGATCCGACCTACCGCGCGGTCTGCTCCGGTTCGACGGGCCACGCGGAGGTCGTCCAGGTCGAATACGACCCCGAGACCATCGGTTACGGCGACCTGCTGGAAGTGTTCTTCGCGACGCACGACCCCACACAACTCAACCGACAGGGGCCTGACATCGGCACACAGTACCGCTCGATCGTGCTCTATCACGACGAGGAGCAACACCGGCAGGCGGAGGCGTACGTCGAAGCGCTCGGGTCAGCGTACGACGACGAGGTGGTCACCGAGATCGAGCCCCTCGAGCGGTTCTGGGCGGCCGAGGAGTACCACCAGGACTACTTCGAGAAGAACCCGAGCGACGCGTACTGTCGGATGCACGCCCAGTCGAAAGTCGAGAAGGTGCGTGAGAAGTTCGCGGAACTGACAGACACCGAGGCGGCGACGTCGGACTGAGACCGCGAGGAAGCCCGAGGTGTGACGACCCCGGAGCCCACCGAACACTGGGTTGGGCGTCACCGGCGACGACGGGGCTACGGCCTCGGGAGTCGGAGCCGAACGCTGTTGCCGCCGTACTCGCTCTCCTCGAAGAGTAACTCACCACCGTAACTCTCGGCCGTCCACTTGGCGAGCCACAGGCCGAGTCCGCTGCTGTGCTGGGTCTGGGTGGCCTCGATATCGCCCGTGACGATGTCTTGCTCCGACGCCGGAATCGGCGGGGCGTCGTCGTCGATCTGGATGGCTGCCCACCCCTCGTCGAGAGCGGTGGCTCGCACCCGGACGAACGCCTGTTCGCCGGGGTTGTGCTCGATGGCGTTCTCCACCAGTCCGTCGACCGCAGAGCGCAGGTGTCCGTTCGCTCGAACGAGAAGTTCCGCCGGCAGGTCGGCTTCGATCTCGGCCTGCGGAAACTGCCGTCTGCGTTCCTCGAGGATGCCGTGGACGATCGGGACGCTGTCGATCACGCTGGTGTCGGTCGTCGCTGACAGCACTGAGTGGATCTCGCTGGCCTCGTGTGAGAGAGACACCAGTTTCGCCGCGGCGCGTTCGACGGTCGCTGCCGCCCCGACTGACGCTGCCGATCCATCGGGGAGTTGTTCGAGGAGCTGGGAGGTGTGGCCGATGATGACGTTCGCCTCGTTCCGGAGGTTGTGGCGGAGCACGCGGTTCAGTACCTGGAGGCGGTGTTGCTGACGGGTGAGTTCGGTGATGTCCGTATAGACGGCGAAGCCGTCGATGCGCCGGTCGCGACTGTCGTACGGGATTCCCCGGTAGAGGAACTCCCGGAGACCGGTGCTCGTCTCCCGCTTTACGCGCTGGTAGTTGGTCTCGCCCGTCCCGGTCTGTTGGTCAAGTTGTTTCGCCTCCGCGAAGAGCCACTCGGGGACGATCCAGTCATTGAGCGATTCGTCGCGGATCTCCGCACCGTCGTAGCCAAAGATATCGACGAACGCACGGTTCACCCCCCGAACGATGGGGTCGCTGTCGACGAGTTCGAACTCGACGACGGCGTCTTGGACGTGCTGGATGAGGTGATCGTACGGATTCTCCGCGACGGGCTCGTCCGCTTGGGACTCCATCCTGGAACTCTCTTCCGCAGCCCACGAATTATAACTTCCAGTAGTGTTTCAAATTTGATTTCATCTCTCGAACTATAATTTGCCACAGATCAGGACAAAGAGAAGAAAGTTACTAGAAACAGAACAATATCTCAACTCGGCCGAGCAGCTGTCGCTTACTCCTCTGAGAGCCGACCGGGCGGCCACTCTCCGGCGAAGTCCTCGTGACGGAAGGGGTGTGGATCCTCGCCGGCGTACGTCGCGACCAGTTGCCCGTCGCCCTCGAGATGGTACTTGTAGGTGGTGAGTCCCTCCAGACCGACCGGCCCGCGGGCGTGGGTCTTGCCCGTGCTGATGCCGACTTCGGCACCGAGTCCGAAGCGGTAGCCATCGGCGAAGCGCGTCGAGGCGTTGTGGAAGACGCTCGCGGCGTCGACCGCGCGCATAAACCGCTCGGCGCGATCGGCCGTTTCGGTGATGATCGACTCGGTGTGCTTCGAGCCGTTCGCGTTGACGTGCGTGATCGCCTCGTCGAGCGAGTCGACGATCTTGATCGCGAGAATGAGATCGCCGTACTCGGTCGTCCAGTCCTCGTCGGTGGCGGCGTTCATCTCGGCGATCTCGCGGGCCCGTGCGTCGCCGCGGAGTTCGACGCCGGCGTCCCGATACCGGGCAGCCATCTCGGGGAGGAAGTCGTCGGCGACGGTCTCGTGGATCAACAGCGTCTCGACGGCGTTGCACACCGCGGGGTACTGGACTTTCGCGTCGAAGGCGACGTCCTCGGCCATCGAGAGGTCGGCGCCCTCGTCGACGAAGACGTGACAGACGCCCTCCGTGTGCCCCAGCACCGGAATCGAGGTGTTCTCCTGAACGTACTCCACGAACGCCGAACTGCCGCGGGGCATCAGGAGGTCGACGGCGTCGTCCCGTTCGAGGAGCGTCTCGACGTCCTCGCGGGCCTCGATGAGTTGCGCCCACCCGTCCGGGACCTCTGCGGCGGCCTCACAGATGATCTCATAGAGCACGCGGTTGGATTCGGCGGCCTCGCTGCCGCCCTTGAGGATCACCGCATTACCCGACTTGAGGCTGAGTGCGGCGATCTGCACCAGCGCGTCCGGACGGGACTCGAAGACGGCTCCGAGGACGCCGATCGGGGCCGAGAGTTTGTACAGTTCCAGATCGTCGTCGAGGCGACGCGCTTCGAGAGTCTTGCCCAGGGGGTCGTCCTGCCCGGCGACGCTTCGGACCATTTCGGCGATGCTCTCGAGTTTGGACTCGGAGAGTTTCAGGCGGTCGACGAACGCCTGGGTGTACTCGCCGGCCGCGAGGAGTTCTTCGGCCTCGGTGACGTCGGTCGCGTTGGCGTCGAGGATTTCTTCCGCTCGGGCCTCGATAGCGTCGGCAATCGCGTGCAGCGCGTCGTTTCGCGTCTCTGTCGATAGATTCGCCAGTTCCAGGGCCGCGGACTGTGCTTGCGTAATCTTGGTTTCGGTGTCAGTCATCGTTGTGGGTGGTTGTCGGTGGAGTCGTTACTGCGCTTCGGTCTCGTGGCCGTTGATCGGAGTGAAGATAGTCCCGACTGCCTGTTCGGTCGCGACCTTCTCAAGGACGTCCGGTTCGGCGGAGGCGGCGATGATCGCAGGGATGCCGTGCTCGCTCACCCGCCGTGCCCCGCTGACCTTGGTCCGGATCCCACCGAACGAGCGGCTGCCGCTCTCCTCGACGATCGTCTCGACCTGGTGATAGTTCCGGCCGACCGCCTCGATCAGTTCCGCGTCGGGATCGCGCTGCGGGTTGCCCGTGTACACCCCGTCGACGTCGGTGAGCGTGACGAGCAGTCCGGCCTCGACGCCGATCGCGATCGACGAAGAGATCATATCGTTGTCGCCGATCCGGATCTCCTCGGTGGCGACGGCGTCGTTCTCGTTGACGATCGGGACAACGCCCCAGTCCAGGAGGGTGTCGACGGTGTTCTTGAAGTTAGTGAACCGCTCCGGGTTCTCGAGGTCGTGTTCGGTCACCAGGATCTGTGCGACCGTGATCCCGTAGCGCTCGAAACTCTCGGTGTATCGGCGCATCAGGTGACTCTGCCCGATCGTCGACAGCGCCTGGGACTGCTCGACGGTGTCCTCGCTGGTGAAGCCCGCTCGACCCTTGCCCGCGCCGATCGCGCCCGAGGAGACCAGGATGACCGCTTTATTCCGCTGAACGAGGTCCGCGACGTCGTCGACGAGTTTGTCGAGTTTCTCGTCGTCGAGGTTCGAGGTCTCGTCGGTCAGTGAGTTGGTTCCGGCCTTGACGATGACGCGGTCGGCGTTGGCCGCCAGCCCGCGGGCGTGGTCGATCTCTCCGCTGGGAATCGCCTCGCTCATTGTTCGGCTTCCTCGGCCAGTTCGGCCGATCGCTCTCGGGCGGCGCTCAGCGCGTCGCCGACGACTGCGTCGACGTCGCTGTCCCACAGTACCTCCATCCCTTCGATGGTCGTCCCGCCAGGCGAACAGACGGCGTCGATGAGGGTCTCGACAGACTCCTCGGAGCGCAGGACGGTTTCGGCCGCGCCCTTGACCGTCTGTGCAGCGAGGGTTTCGGCGTCGTCGGCGTCGAGCCCCTCTTCGACGGCGCGGTCGGCCATCGCCCCGAGAAGGTAGAAGACGAAGGCGGGGCCGCTACCATTCAGCGCCGTCGTGACGTCCATCAGATCCTCGTCGACGACGACGTACTCGCCGAGGTCCGAGAGCATCTGTGCGACGTGGTCGTCCGGTTCGTCCCACGTCACTGCGGCGGCCATATTCTGCGTTTCGGCCGCGAGATTCGGCATAATGCGAACGACTGTCGCGTCGGTTTCGGCGGCGACGACGTCGGTGGAGACGCCAGCGGCGATCGTAAGAAGCGTTCGGTCGGCGTCGAGGTCGAGATCTTCGAGCACCAGCGGGACGATGTCCGGCTTGACCGCGAGAACGACCACGTCCGAGTCGGTCACGTCGGCGAGGTCGGTCGTCGTCTGGTCAGCATCCTGTTCGATCCGCTCGAAGGCGTCGGGGTCCACGTCGTAGGCCGTAATTCGGTATCCGCCGGCCTGAGAGAGCCCCGTAATCAGGGCGCTCCCCATATTCCCGCAGCCGATGACGCTCACATCGATCATTCTGTGAGCCAATACGCGGGGCCGCCGATATACGAACTTTGGTTTCCGACTGACCACGGCCGCGGCGCCGGCGCCCCGACGGTCACCTCAGATTGTCGAGCGCCGATGCCGCCGCCTCCTTGACCCGCTCCGAGGGATCGTCCCGCAGTTCACGTATCTCGGCGGCCGCGTCGACGACGCCGAGAACGCCGAGCGCGCCCACTGCCTCCTTGCGAACCAGGTCGTACTCGTCGTCGAGCGCCGCGCGGAGTGTCTCGAGGCGGCCGCTGATCGTCTCCGGATCGTCGAGTGCGAACTCGTGTAGCGTGAACGCCGCGTGATAGCGGACGCGGCGCTCGGGATCGGTGGCGAGGCGGTCGGCGGCGACAACAACCATCCGTTGCGTCGCTTCGGGGAGGTCGCCGCAGATCGGGGCGTACTCCTCGGCGATTGCCGCGAGTCCGGCGGTCGCAATCCGGCGGCTCGTCGAATCGGCAGAGGCGACGAGATCCATCAGCGTCGCCTCGTGCGCGTCGGTGAAGATCACGACCGATGCGAGCGCCCACCCGAGGTCCCTGACGGCCGAGTACCTCCGTATCTCCGCCTCGAACTCCGAGTGGCGACGCTCGTGTGCGCGGGCGGCCACCCGGAGAAGCGACTCGGGGTCGGCGTGGCCGGTGAGCACCATCGCCGAGACGGCGAACCCGACCGCTCCGGGCTGAAAGAAGCCGTCGCTATCGTCGACTGACAGCCGAATCCGCTCGTCGAGGAGGTCGGTGTCCGCCAGGAGCGACTCGATCCGGGCGCGGTGCCGACTGACGTCCCGTCCGGACAGCGCGAGGCGAGCGAGAGCTTCGGCCGCACCGAGGCGGACAGCCTCAGAATCCGCGTCGAGACAGATGCCGAGTGCGTCGAGGTCGACGCGCTCCGGTCGGTCTCGAGCGATTTCGACCAGCCGCCCGCC
This sequence comes from Halobellus sp., assembly GCF_042218505.1. Classification (NCBI taxonomy): domain Archaea; kingdom Methanobacteriati; phylum Methanobacteriota; class Halobacteria; order Halobacteriales; family Haloferacaceae; genus Halobellus; species Halobellus sp. The sequence continues at coordinate 2,357 of NZ_JBDGQZ010000034.1, read as the reverse complement.
CGGATCGTCGGTCGACATTATACCAGTCATCGGACGCGCTGAACTTAGCCGTTGTGCGAAGGCACGAGCGCCCTCAGGTATGACAGTGAGCGGGCGGCGGCACAACCCTCATAATCCATACTGAACGAATAGAAAGCAGTGACCGATACGATGACTTCTCCGCTCGAAGATCTCGGCTTCCCGCTCGTGTTCCCTGTCGACGACGCGGTCGAAGGCCTCGACGCCCCGGAGCCGTCACTGGGATTAGCGCACCGGGCGCGCGTCCGGTCGCTCGGCGGGATGCAGAAGGAAGCGCTCGTGACCAACAGTACCACCGGAACCACCTGGCGACTCGCCAGCGACGAGGGAGAGTACCTCGAGGGTGAGGACGTGGCGCCCGCGCCGCTGGCACACTTGACGACCGGGATGATCAGTTCCTTTGCCACCGAGACCCTCGCGCTGGCGGACCAGCGTGGGATCGAGGTCGAGGATCTCACGCTGGTGCAGGACAACTACTACACGATGAACGGATCGGCGCTCGCGGGGACGATGACAGCGGGTGCGGTCCCGGTGGATCTGGAGGTGGAAATCGACGCCGACGCCGGATCGGAGACGCTCAGCACGCTCGTCGACGACGCCGTGCGGTCGGCTCCGGTTTCGGGGCTGATCCACGACGTCAACGACAGCGTGTTCACACTCGTCGCAAACGGCCACGAAGTCGCACCCGACCGCGTCGCCGAACTCGACGGCCCTACCCGGCCGGATCCCACTGAGGTCTTCGAGTCGCTCCCCCGGGACGCGTCCAAGCGGGACCCGCCGGCTATCCATCGGACAGGACGAACAACGGAACCGCTCCCGGAGAGCGACGAGAAGTACACGAGCGGGGAGGGATCCAGCCTCTCCGCAGATCAGGACCGGGTACTCCACCTGCGCGGCACCTGCACAGTCCGTGAGGACGGGACAAAGCACGTCGCTGTCGAGTTGTTCAGCCCGATCGGAACCGTCTTCGAGTTCGTCTCCGACGAACCACCGGGTCGCGGCGGGGCAGGGCGTGCGCCCGACGCGATGACGTACGTCGCCGGTGGACTCGGGTTCTGCTTTATGACTCAGATGGGTCGCTACGCAGACATCGTCGACGCCGACCTCTCGGCGTATCGAATCGTCCAAGACACCCACGTCGCAGAGGGCGACGAGGCCGCGCCGGCCAGTTGGGCTCCCGTCGAGACCTGTGCGTACGTCGAAACAAGTGAGGATGCGGAGTTCGCCCGCGAGTTACTCGATATGTCCGAACAGACGTGTTTCCTGCACGCGCTCTGTCGGAGCGATCCTGGGGGACCGAACCTCGATGTCACGGCCCGCTGATCGACGACTTAGCGGGCCTCGCAGGTGTCGACCCCAATGAGCGAGTACAGGCCACAACTGCCGGTCAGTCCCGTGCCGAGCAGCACAATCGCGACCACGCCGAGCACGAGCGAGAGAACGCCGGGGCCCGGGACGACGTTCCCGAGAATCCCGAGCGAAGCGGCGCCGACGAGTGCGCCGAGCGCGATCCGAACGGTACTATCAGTCTGACCAACGTTTTGCTCCATAGTACAATATTGTCTTTCGCGCACATAACTCTTTCTCCTCAGATCACTCGCGGACCGCGCGTCGCCGGTCGGGGATCGTGTCAAGCGTGGATTCGGTATCCCCGAGGACGAACAGCGCGTGGTACCGGAGGTAGGTCTGGACCGGGACCCCGATCAAAAGAACCAGTGCGAGTACGACGACTCCGAACAGGACGGCGGCGATCGCAATGACGATGCCACCGGCGATCTCGGCAACGTCAAGTAGCGCGATCCCGGCGAGCCCGACGATACCGAGCGGGATCGCCGCCACCACTGCCGCGAATCCGATGACCACGCTCGCGGCGATGCCGGCCGCGAGTTGGAGGATCCACCCGACGACGGCGTAGGCAGCGTACTGCTTCCACTGGCTCGTCATCGTCGGCCAGAAACGTCGCCACGCCGACAGGAGACTGCGGTCTTCGAGCAGCATCACCGGCACGACGAACATCTTCGTGAATCCACCGACGAGGCCCGAGAGAATCGAAAGCAGTACGAACACCGGAATTCCAAGCAGGATGAGCGCGAGCGGCGCACCGCCGAAGCCGAGGAGGCGTGGGACGATCGCTGCAGCGAGAATTGCCGCGACGACGCCGAACGAGAGGAGTCTGAGGACGAGTTGAAACCCGAACAGCCGGAGGCCCTGGCCCCAGTATCGACGCCAGTACGCTCGCACCCGGACCTGCTCTTCGCGGAGCGACTCGACGAAGACGAACTGCTTGACATCCTCCTCCGCGTAAACGCGGAGGAATCCCGAGCGGTGGGAGTTTCAGG
>NZ_JBDGQZ010000019.1:30848-37203 GCF_042218505.1 Halobellus sp. | reverse complement strand
AAGTCGTGGTTGCCGAACGTCTCCACGTCGGCGTCGATCGCTCGAAAGAGTTCCAGGGCCTGACGGCCGCGTTCGATCAGCGCCAGCACCCCTGGCGAGGTGTTGTCGCCAGTGCCGCAGACCACGGCGTCCGCGCCGGACCGCGAGCGGATCGCGCCCGCGAGCCGGCCCACGCGGACGGGGTCGTCGTAGACGTTCTCGATGTCGGAGTAATGGAGGAGACGCGGCATCGACGCTGTGTGGTCGACCGACGTCAAAGAACCCGTCGGTATGGGTCGACGACGCGTCGTTCCAGCCGGCCTACTCTCCGTCTCGGAGTTCGAACGCGACCGTGACTTCGGCTTGGTACTCACGATCTTCGACGGAGGCGATCTCGACGCCGAGTTCGTCCACTTCGATCCAGTGGACGTTGTCGAGTGTCTCGTTCGCCCGGTCGATCGCGTCGTCAGTTGCGTCGTCGAAGCTCTCTTTGCTGCGTCCGATCAGGGTTACCTTCTTGAAGACCATCGCCGTGCGGAGGTACAGTAGCGATCGAAATAAGTTCCGGGGGCGGTCGCGGTCTGATCCCCTGGCTCACAATCTCGCGTCTTCATCTCGGCCGTCGGCGAGGCGGTCGGTGAGCGCGTCGACCACCTCCGAGAGTTGTTCGCTTCCGTAGACGGCGACCAGGATCCCGCCGACCGTGTCGAAGACGAGGTCCAGCATCGAGTCCTCCAACCCGTACTGCGTGAGGACGCCTTTCGTCCCCGTCACCGAGGCGGCGAGGCCGATGCCGAACTCGATGACTTCCCAGAAGACGCCAAACGCGACGACGAAGAGCAGGATGAAGACGAACTGGAACCGCTCCGGAAACGAAACGTACTCGTAGTGGATATCGACGGCACGCGTCGTCGCATAGCCGACGCCGGCGACAAGACTCGCCGACAGCGCGTGTGTGAGATGATCCCACCACCAGATGTCGACGTAGGGCTTGCCGATGCCGGGGATCGTGATGGTGCCGAGCGCGTGGAGAGCGACGGCCGCCGAGATCCACAGCGCCAGAGCGGCATCGATGGGGATCCCGAGGTCGCGTTCGAGGATGCCAGGGAGGAACGTCACGATGAGGCCAACGAGGGCGTTGACCGCGACGCCGGCGTTCCCGACTCCAAGACCACCAACGAACGCGAGCAGCAGGAAGAGTTGCATCACCCGGGCGATCTGCCGCTGTCGTCGCTCGGAGATACGGAGCACGTCGCGGACTCTCATCGGGTACACAACTCCCCGTCGGGCCGTTCGCCGGGCGTCGCCTCCGGGATCCGCCGCACCAAGCGCGCGTGTCGCCGGAAGTAATACTCGAAGAGAACTCCAGCGGCGGCCCCGGCGATCGTCGCGGCGACGAAATCCCACATCAGCGCCTCCTCGATCACCGCCTCGGCCCGGCCGTCGTACAGGAACTGCGTGCTGAGGAGTACGTCCGACAGCCACCGCACGACCGCCCAGATTCCGGCGGCGGCCATCGTTGTCACGACCACGAACACCACCGCGAACCGGTGGTTCATTTTCACTCGCGTGAACACGTCTAACTCGACGGCGATCAGGAGCGCCACCGCGGCGACGGCGATGTAGGTAGTGATTCGCCCCGAGAGGGTCATCCCACCGATCGATTCGCCCGCCACGAGCGCCCGCGAGACGATCGGCAGCGCGGCGAGCAGCACGACTTCCCACGGAAGCATCGCCGTCGCTCGTCGCTTCGCGAGTGGCGGGACCAGGACGACGACGAGCACCCCGACGGTGAACCCCGCCCATTCGAGTTCACCGGCCACGAACTGCGCGACTGCCGCGACGACGAGAAAGACCGCGATTGCCCCGGCGAGCACGGCGTTGAGCCGCCGGCTTTCGACGACGCTCGACAGTCCCGAGTTCGACATAAAAGTGTTTGGTGCCCACCGGTACAAAACGGTTCGTGGGACAACGGCCGTGCGGGTGAGTCCCAGGCGGAGTCGTCACGGAGAACAGGGACGAACGAGTGCAGCCGCGACGACGCCGGCGGCTTAGGCGGCGTCAGGAAGGTGCACGTCGTAGCCGTCGTCCTCGACGCCGATCACAGCCCACTCGTACCCCGGATCCACACTCGCGAGTCGGTTCTGTACGTCCCCTGTCTCGGACTCCGGTGCGACAAAGCAACGGAATCGATAGTCGTTCGACGGTTCGCCGCCGTCCGCGAGGAGTCGGCGTCCGTTGAGGTCGTCGCCGCCGGAAAGCGCCGTGACGCGGACCGTGCGCCACTTCCGTTCGGCGACGAACTCTGGTCCGTCGCCCGAAACACTGTAGCCCAGCCGTCTGAAGATCGCCCGGGCATCTTCTGCGGGAGGCATGCTGACAGGGGGCATGTACTCGCCACTACAACAGCCGATAGCATAAATCTTGTCACGCTATCACATACGTGAGAATCGGCCGGTTCAGACGCTCACTCGTGGGCTGCGTCCCACTCCTCCGGCTTCCGGACGTTGCCGCAGGCGTTGCACTCGATGCGACCCATCGTGTCCATCGCGTTGTTCGTGGACTCGCAGTTCCCGCAGAAGTATCCCCAGCGCTCCTCGCCATCCACTGTCGAGTACGTCACGAAGAACGGGCCTTTCATTCCGCGTTCGGCGCTGTGCCGGTCGACGTAGACGGTCTCGGCGTTTGGCGTAGTAATCGCATCGAGTTCGGCAGCCATACGTGGCGTTGCGAGCGCGTCAGCATAGTCCTCACGCTCGGCCACTGGCCACCGCAGAAAGCGTCAGGTCCGGAAGGACTCGCCACACCCGCATTCGCTGACCACGTTCGGGTTCTCGACGTGGAACCCCGCACCCTGGAGACCACCCTCGTACTGGAGTTTTGACCCGCCGACGTAGTTCTGACTCGCTGGATCGACGAACACGCGAAGACCGTGTTGTTCGACGATTGCGTCGTCGCTCTCGGGTTCATCATCGAACCGCATCCCATATGAGAGCCCTGCACAACCGCCTTGCTGGACGAACAGGCGAAGTCCGGCCACGTCGGTATCGAGCCCTTCGGACTCGATGAGACCGAGCGCTTCCGCGGCGGCATCCTGGGTGACCGTGACCGCAGCGTCGGCGTCACTCCCGGTCGATTCAGTGCTCATACAACCGGTTACTACACCGACGATGTTAATCCTAACGCTGCTGGGAGCGCGAAACTACACGTCGTTACATCGAGTGTGGAGCCATCAGTACGGATCTATAGTAGCGTTTGCAAGTCTTCGCTCACTTGATCGCACGAACGCGTGCGATCGGTTGTGCAATCGGTTGCAAACGCTACTATATTACCCACCCCGCCCAACGTCCTCGTATGTACGAGACGATTCTCGTGCCAACCGACGGAAGCGATCAGGCGACTGCCGCACTCGACCACGCCGCCGAACTGGCCCGCACCAGCGACGCCACGCTGCATTTGTTGTACGTCGCCGACACCAACCGCGACAGCGTCACAACGCTCGGCGGTCAAGTCATCGACGCCCTCGAGCAGGAGGGAGAGCGAATTCTCGACAGAGCGACTGACCGGATCACTGCCGTCGAGAGTGTCGACACCGTCGAGACGGGTGACCCAGTGGAGACGATCCTCGAACACGCTGACGTCGTCGACGCCGACGTCGTCGTGATGGGAACCCACGGGCGTCGCGGGCTGGACCGATACCTTCTCGGAAGCACCACAGAGCGGGTGGTCAGACAGTCACTGAGACCCGTCTTGACGATCAGCGCTGACAGCTCTGAATGAGCGCACTCACTCGTCCGAGTACGACTCGTTCGACCCCGTCAGTTCCTCGCCCGGCGGTCCGTTGTCGATCGGTCTGACGCCAGTCCCGACGACGACACCCGGCAGATCGCTCTCCCCAGCGACGCGGACGTTCGTGAACCCCGCAGACCGAAGCGCGGCGGTGAGACCCTCCGGTGTGACAAGTTCGAGCTGCCGCTGCTCGCTCGTTACCACCGAGTCGCCATCGCGCCGATCAGTGACGCGGTAGTCGATGCTGACGACCCCATCGCTCGCGATGTCGACCGCGCGTTCGAGCCGGTATCTGGACCCGCTGTAGGTCTCCACGCTCGGATTGAACACCGCCTCGGAGTCCGTTGGAGCGGCCAGGATCACGATCCCCCCGGGCCTGAGCACCCCGTACGCCGCGCCACAGAGGTCGAACGTCGAGTGCCGGGCCACCGCGGGCTCGAGCATGCAGACCGCGTCGAACGCGCTGTGGACCGGTGGTGCGACCGCTCGGCCGCAGACCACTGACTCGCCACGCGCGGCCGGAAACCGGAGATGGGACCGTCGGTCGTCCGCGCCGACGGCCTCGTAGTGCGTCCCGAGCGGCCCCAGGACCGCGCCGAACCCACAGCCCAGTTCGAGAACGCGGTCGACGTCGGTCGGAACGCGACGCTGGACGAGATGTGACCGCCGCTCGCCCCAGGTCTCGGGGACCGTCCGGGCGTGAACGGGAGCGAGCGTCGTATCCATCGAGTGCGCCCCAGTCGGGTCAGCGAGAATGGCCCGGCAGGCGTCGGCAAACGTCAGCGGGCGGCGGCCGGACATCTCTCACTCCGAATCGGCGTCGAACCGCGTACGAACGCTCTCGGCGTGCGCTTCGAGCCCTTCGGCCTCCGCGAGCGTGGTGATGGTTTCGGAGAGCGATTCCAGCCCCACCCGGTCGAGTCGCTGGACTGTCGTCGAGCGAAGGAACGTGTCTACCGAGAGCCCGCCGTACCGCTTTGCGCCCCCCGACGTCGGGAGCACGTGGTTCGTTCCCGAAGCGTAATCGCCCGCGGCGACCGGTGTCGACGGACCGAGGAAGACGCTCCCGGCGTTCGTGATCCGATCGAGTAGGGCCTCGTCGTCGTCGGTCTGGATGGAGAGGTGTTCGGCGGCGTACTCCTCGGCGAACAGCACCGCCTCGGACATCGACCGCGCGTGGAGGATACCGGAGGCGTCGTTCTCCAGCGCCTTGCGAATCACCTCGTCCCGCTCGCGGTCGTCGATCCGCGCGCTCACCTCGGCGTAGACCTTCGAGGCGACGGACTCGTCGTCGGTCACGGCGACCACCGAGGCGGCAGGGTCGTGTTCGGCTTGCGCGATGAGGTCGGCCGCGACGAGGCCCGGATCGGCAGTCTCGTCGGCGATCACCAGGACTTCGGACGGGCCGGCGAGAAAGTCGATGTCGACGTCGCCGCGAACGGTAGCCTTGGCCGCGGTGACCCACTTGTTCCCCGGCCCGACGATTTTCTGGACGGCGGTCACGCTCTCGGTCCCGTAGGCGAGCGCGCTGATCGCTTGTGCGCCGCCGACGCTGTAGATCCGATCTGCGCCGGCCACGTGCGCGGCCGCGAGCGTCACGGGATTCAGTTCCTCTGCCGGCGGCGTTGCCAGCGCCACGTGATCGACGTCCGCGACTGTCGCCGGCACGACGCCCATAATGACGCTGGACGGGTACGCGGCAGTCCCACCGGGCGCGTAGACGCCGACGCGATCGAGCGGCCGGAACCGTCGGCCGAGTTCCCTGCTGCCGGCCTCGGGCCCATCACCATCCGCCTCGCTCCCGAACGACGCCCGCCAGTCCTCGGGCATCTGCCGCTCGTGGAACTCCCGCACGTTGGCCGCGGCGGTTTCGATAGCGTCGCGCACGTCGCCGTCGATCTCGTCGTACGCCCGCTCCGCCGAATCGGTAATATCGAGATTCCCGACCTCGACGCCGTCGAACTCGCGACAGAACTCACGGACGGCAACGTCGCCCTCGGTCCGAACGCGGTCCACAATCTCCTCGACGTCGCTTCGGACCTCCGATACTCCCGCGTCGCGGTCGAAAAAGGCCGCGCGCTCGTCAGGGGAGAGCTCGGAGACGGCCCGAACTTCCAGATTCATACGAAGCGGTTCGACGCGGGTGGGTAAGGACGTTCCGGATCCAGCGGTCTCGCGACCGTCGCCAGATCCGCTGTTCAGGTGACCTGCCGCTCGTCGGTGAACGTCACGGTCTGATCGGCCGTCTCCACGGTCGTCTGGACGGTGATCCAGCCGTCCTCGTTCTGGATCTTCAACGCCTCCGAGAACGACAGTTTGACCTGTCGAGTCGTCGTGTACGACTCACCGCCCCCGAGCGTCCCAACTGACTCGTTCCCTCGCCAGACGATGTCGCCGCCGGTCCGCTTGCCGGCGAAGATCCGCGTATGGACGGTGATCTCCTGCGCCGTCGTATCCTGTCGATTCGTCAGGGTCGAAGTCACGTTCCGACAGGTCTGCCCGCAACTCTCGATACTCTCGATCGCGAAGCCGAACGGTGGCCGCGGCGTGGCGGTCGCCGTCGCTGTCGTCTCGTTCCCGTCGATGG
>NZ_JBDGQZ010000019.1:0-30748 GCF_042218505.1 Halobellus sp. | reverse complement strand
TGGTCGGCGTCGGCGTCGCCGTTTGGGTCGGGAACGGGTCCGCGTTCGCTCCCTCTCCACCCGGCAGTAGGTCTCCGCCGACGACGGCGACGCCGCCGCCGACAGCGATCAGCAGTGCGATGACGATAATGAATTTTCCTTCCATAGTGTGCAGTCGCGTGCCCGACCCCGGTCCCCGCGGATCGGCATTCCGCTGTAGAGCCGGAGCGGGTCGGATGTGTTCCGCTCTCGTGCGTGGTTCAAATAGTGATATCGGTTCGAACTATTACGCCGTAGGCGTCGCGGTCGACGTACCAGCGTCTTCCCCGCCCGCGTCGCTCACGCTCGGCCCGAGGCTATCCAACGTGCCGTCGACGAACTGCTGAATCAGCCCGTGGATCTCCGAGACGAAATCCGGAACCGGACCGGGGAGGTCGTCCGGCGGCCCGGCCGAGTCGGCACCGTCGGCCGCACCGGTGTCCGCCTGAGCGGCCGTTCCGCTGTCTGCCGCGCCTGTGCTCCCAGGTGTCGCGGCCGCAGCGCCAGTCACAACGATGAGTGCTGCGAGCGCAGCGGCAAGCAGTGTGATTCGTTTCATTGCTCTGCACTCAGAGACGGGCGGTGAACCCACCTAAACGGGTGACTCCCTGAACCAGGCTTGCCCCGGTTTTACGCCCGAATTATCGACGTTTTAGCCGGATTAACTACCGGTGCGATGGATTCAGTCTGAAACAGCCGGCGGCCCTGCCCCCGATGCTGACTTCTCTCCCAGCGCGCGGGTCGAGGACCCGCTACGGATGCGACCAGTACGCGACAGACTCTTCGTCTCCGTGGTCGTCGACGCGCGCGAATCCGATCCGCTCGAACTGGACGACGTTGCCCTCCTCGGTCGAGCGGAAGTCCGGTTCTGCGACGCCCGAGACGTCGCCGTCCGGCGTCCGCAACCGAACGGCGACGTTGTCTGTCGCCGGCGCCCAGTGGATCACGTCGACGCTACCCTCCCGAACTACGTCGATGTCGTCGCCCGTCGCGACGAGACTGTCGCTCTCGCGCCGGACGCACGCATATCCCTTCAGCCAGACGGGGTCGCCCTCCGCAGGCACGTCTGCCGGTTCGATGACGACGCCGTCGGCCGCAGGGATGGTCCGCTCGCCGCGGGACTCGTGATCCGGATGCAACGGGGGCTGGCCGGCGTCAGGTCCACCCTCAACCGCGAACGATTGGCCGTCCCGGACCAGGAAGTAGCGCTCTGCCTCGTCGTCGACGAGGTCTCTGTTCTCGGCGTAGACAGCACTCATCGAGAGGTCAACGTTCGAGGTCGAAGTACCGAGCGCGGCCAGCGCTTCGACGACGGCCTCGCCGCGAATCCCGCGACGTCGCAGACTTTTCAGCGTTGGCGCGCGCGGGTCGTCCCACCCGTCGAGTTCGCCAGCGTCGATCCGTTCTTTCAGGGTCGAGGTCGAGAGTTGCACGTCGTAGGCGTCGACCTGGACGTGGCCCCAGTGGATCACCTCGGGGTACGCCCAGTCGAAGTAGTCGTAGACGAACCGCTGGCGTTTCGCGGAGTCCTGCAGGTCGATTCCACGGATGATGTGGGTGACGCCCGTGAGGTGGTCGTCGACGCCGGACTGAAAGTCGAGCATCGGCCAGCATCGGTACTCTGCGGCCGCATTGCGTGGGTGCGGCGTGTCGATCATCCGGAAGGCGACCCAGTCGCGCAGCGCGGGGTTCTTATGCTCGATATCCGTTCGGACGCGGAGGACCATCTCGCCCGCATCGTACTCGCCCTCGACCATCGACGCGAACTCATCGCGGGTCGTCTCCCGGTCCTTTTTACGGTGTGGGCAGGCCTCCCCGTCGTTCTTCAGTTTGGAGAACGTCTCACCCGAACACGAACAGGTGTACGCGCCGCCGGCGTCGATCAGATTCCGGGCGTGCTCGTAGTAGGTCTCCAAGCGGTCGGACGCGAGGATGACATCGTCGGGCTCGAACCCGAGGTAGTCGATGTCTTCGAGGATGGCGTCGTAGGCGTCCAGATCCGGTCGCTTCGTCTCCGGGTCGGTGTCGTCGAAGCGGACGACGAACGATCCATCGTAGCGCTTCTTGTACCGGCCGATGACCGCCGGCATCCGGGCGTGTCCGATGTGCCAGGGACCGTTCGGGTTCGGCGCAGCCCGCATCCGCACCTCGTCGTCGTCGACGTTCGGGAGGTCCGGCAGGTCGTGCTCGTCGCCCTCGTCTTCGGCTTCAATCGCCGCCAGTTCCTCGGGTGCGAGCGTCTCCAGTCGGTCCCGCTTCTCTTCCGTCGAGAGGTCGTTGACCTGAGCGACCACGCTGCCAATGATTCCGGGAATCTCGTCGCCGTGCGGGCGAAAGTCGGGGTTCTCGCCCATCAGCGGGCCCATCACGGCTCCGACGTCGGCGTCGCTCTCGTACTTCACCGCGTTCAAGAGCGCGTGCTTCTCGGCCTCGCGCTCGACGCGTTCGCGTAGATCCTCGTCCATTACGCGTCGGTGGGTTCTCCCCGGTAATCAAACGAGGGATTTTGTTCCCGGCGACCGTCCGGCCGCCGTGTTCGACGCAGACCGGGTCACGACGGGTACCTTCGACTCGTACAGCACCCTCGTCGATGTCGACGCGGCCGAATCCGCGCCCGCCGACCGGGTCGCCAACCCCGAACCGATCTCGAAGCGCCGGCGCTCGCGTTCACTGGCGCACACGTTCGTCGCCAACCAGACCGACGCCTACCAACCCTTCTACGAAATAAACCGGGACGCACTCCAGTACGCGCTCGACGCGCACGGCGCTGATGTCTCGACTGAGGAACGCGACGAGATCCTGGCGGTGTCCCACGAGTTGGACGTGTTCGACGACGTCCGCCGGGGGACCGAGCGACTCCGCGAGGCGGGCACCACTGCTACGTCGTCTCCAACGGAACCCTCGAGATGCTCGCTTCGATGGTCGAGCACGCCGACATCGGGGATCTGATCGCCGATACGATCAGCGCCGACGAGGTCCGGACGCTCAAACCGAGCGCCGAACTCTACCGACACGCGGCGGCCCGAATGGGGACGCCAATTCGGGAGGTTGCGCACGTGACGGCCGCGTGGTTCGATGTCCTTGGCGCGCAACACGCCAGAATGCAATGTGAGTGGCCGACCCGAAAGGTAGTCCCTGGGACGACGCGGCCGGAGAGCCGGACCTGACCGTCGAAACGTTCGACGAACTGCCCGACACGCTCTCGAGTTGTGTATCGAATATCAGAGCGTCGCGGCGACGCGGCCGCTTCAGTAGCCGCGAGTGATCAGGTAGTCCGCGATGTCTCCGAGGAGGTCTCGCGCTTCGTTGTCCGGCAGCACGTCGAGGTGTCGCTTTGCGTTTGCGGTGAGTTCTTCGGCCTTCTCCTCGGCGTAGGCGATCGATCCCGACTCCTCGAGTCGGGAGACCGCTGCCTCGACCTCGGCCTCTGAGACTGTCTCCACGTCGGCAGCGGCGACGAGATCGTCGACATCTACTCCGTGCTGTCGCGCGTGGAGCGTGATCAGCGTCTCTTTGTTCTCCACGAGATCAGAGCCACGCTGTTTCCCGAGCGTCTCCGAGGATACGGTCAGGTCGAGAACGTCGTCCTGGATCTGGAACGCTCGCCCGGAGTCGATGCCGTAGCGATACAGCGCCTCGACGGTCCTGTCGTCGGCACCCATCAGGGTCGCCGCCGTCGCCGCCGCTGCGCCGTAGAGCACGGCCGTCTTGAGTTCGATCATCTCGAGGTACTCCTCCGGCAGGACTTCGGTCCGGCGCTCGAACTCCACGTCGAGCGCCTGCCCTTCACAGATCTGCGTACACGTCGTCGCCAGCCGTCGGACGGCCTCGAGGCCGTTCTCGGGGGCGGCCCCCGTCTCCGAGAGCAACTCGAACGCCTTCGCGTACAGCGTGTCGCCGGCGAGAATCGCCGTCTCTGTGTCGTACTCTCTGTGGACCGCGGGGACGCCACGACGGAGATCGTCGTCGTCCATTATGTCGTCGTGAATGAGCGTGAACGACTGGATGACCTCGATGCTGGTCGCGGCCGACATCACGTCGATCTCTGTCCCGTCGAGCGCGGGGAACGCGTGGTAGTCGATGGTCAGCGGTTCGACGTCGGCCAGCGCCTCCGCAATCAACAGCGAGACCGTCGGTCGAAGGCGCTTTCCGCCGGCCTTCAACAAGTAGCGTGTCGCTTTGTAGAGCCGCTCGGGCGACTTCATCGGGACGTCGTCATCGAGCGCCTCGTTGACGAGTTCGCGTCGCTCTGCGACCGCTTCGAGTACCCGTTCTTCCGTCGCTTCCGAGTTCATATCACTCCACCAGTTGGATCATATTCCCGTTCCGCGTGACGTGCAGGTCGCGTCCCATCGCGTACCCCTGCGACTCCGCGAGATCGACGTACGGCGCGAACCCTTCGAGATTCTGGTGGGCGGGAATGACGTGCTGGGGCTGAAGCGCGTCGAGCATCTGGTAGTGGCCTTCCTCGCGGAGGTGCCCGGACACGTGAACATCGTCGTAGATGCGCGCGCCCTGCATCTTCAGGAGGCGCTCGGACTGGTAGCGCTGGCCTTCGTTCGTCGGTTCCGGGATGACCCGTGCGGAAAAGATGACTTTGTCGCCGTCCTCAATTTCGTACGGCGTCTCGCCGCGACCCATCCGGGTGAGCATCGCACGTGGCTCGCCTTGATGGCCCGTGACGATCGGCAGGTAGTTCTCTTTGCCCTCTTTCATAATCCGCTTGAACGTCCGGTCGACGGACTTGCGATGCCCGTACATCCCGACGTCGTCGGGGAAGTCGACAAAGCCGAGTCGCTCTGCAGTCCCGGAGTACTTCTCCATCGATCGACCCAAGAGCACCGGCTGACGACCGATGTCCTTGGCGAACTCGACAATCGAGGAGACCCGCGAGACGTGTGAGGAGAACGTCGTTGCGACGATCCCGCCGTCGTAATCTTCGATTGAGTGGATGGTATCTTCGAGATGGTTCCGCGCGTGAGACTCCGAGGGCGTCCGGCCTTTCCGACCCGCATTGGTACAGTCCTCGATGTAACAGAGGACACCGTTGCCCTCACGACCGATCTCGCGGAACCGCTTCATATCGATCGGGTCCTCGATGACCGGCGAGTGATCCATCCGCTTGTCGAGGCCGTAGACGATCGAGCCCTCGGGCGTGTGAATGACGGGGTTGATCGCGTCGATGATCGAGTGTGTCACGTGGACGAACTCGAGTTCGACCTGGCCGGAGTCGCCGATCGACATCGTCTCGCCGGCTTCCATCTTCACCAGGTCGTTGTTGAAGTTCCCGCTGAACTTGCTTTCGCTCTCGATCTGCTGTTTCACCAACTCGATCGTGAACGGCGCGGACACCACCGGGGCGTTGTAACGGTGTGCGAGTTTCGAGATTGCGCCGATGTGGTCGAGATGACCGTGCGTCGGCACGATAGCCTGCACGTCGCCCTCGAGATCGGACATCACCCGGTCGTCCGGGATAGCGCCCATATCGATCAAGTCGAGACTGTGCATCTTTTCGGTCTCCACGTTGTCGTGGATGAGGACCTGACTGAGGTTCAGGCCCATATCGAAGATGACGACGTCATCGCCCGCGCGAACGGCCGTCATCTGCCGACCGACTTCTTCGTAACCGCCGATTGTTGCAATTTCTATTTCCATAGTCGAATCCGAGCATCGAAAGCCACCGGGTGAGTACGGCTCTCCAGCCGCGCTCACGATATGGCGAGGGTGCTCACGTAAACGTCCCGTCGAGTCCGCTAGCCCGTTGTGGGCCGGATTCGGGACCGATCGGCCCCGGCGTCTTGCAGCACGTCGGTCGTCGGTCCCGCGTGCCCGAACTGCGCGGACACTTACCCGCGGGAGTCTTGGTACAGAAGCGTTCTCGGCCGGGTACTAAAAACTAACCGGGTTGGACTCCTTTCTGAGCCGGAGCACCGATCTGCAGGTGTCGCACGCGGCAGCAATATGACGGGGTTTGCCTCGTGAACGCTTCGGTGGCAGCCACATTCGGAACTGAGAGCGTCGCCGAATCCGCCACTCTCGGGGCTGGTCCGGCACATTTAATACCGAAACGGGAGGCGCTTGAGATATGAGCGGTCGACCACTCGACGTTCTCGAAGCCGCGCTCGAAGATGTCGTCACGATCACATTGAAAGACGGCACTGCGTACTACGGCACGCTTGCCGGGTACGACCAGCATATGAACGCTGTCCTCGAACCGGCGAGGGACGTCGACGAGACTCTCCGGGCCGAACTGGAGGTCACAGCGGTCGAAGACACAACGATTATACGCGGCGACAACGTCGTGACAATACAAGTATGACGGGCGCAGGCACCCCTAGTCAAGGCAAGAAGAACAAGACGACGCACGTCAAGTGCCGTCGATGCGGTGAGAAGTCCTACCATATCAAGAAGAAGGTCTGTTCCTCGTGCGGATTCGGGAAATCCGCGAAGCGTCGCGACTACGAGTGGCAGTCGAAGGCCGGCGACAACTGATTTTTCGGATTCTCTGGATTCCGACGTCGCTGCTGACGTTCTCACACCCTCTCAACGACGAGTGACGGTTGTCGCGTCTCGTTCAGCGCTGCCGGCTCTGCCGAATGCTGTGAACCTTTGTCCGTCGAAGGTGAATGGCTGGGTATGACTCGCGACGACGCGGCTGCGTCTCACAGTCCCGAGAGTTGTCACAGTCACGACGACAGCGGCCACGGCCACGCCGCAGACGATCAACACGGCCACGATGACCACGGCCACGACAGTGGCGACAACGACCACGGGCAACACAAGCACGATGGCGACGACGATCACAGCCACGATAGCCACGGACACGGCGACCACGACGACCACGACCACGGTCATCACGCCCACGACGTTGGGTCGCTGCAGGCCGCAGTAGTCACGGTCTCCTCTTCGAGGACGTTAGAAGCGGACCCGGCCGGTGATGCGATTGCGGCGGCCTTCGAGAGCGAGAATCACGACGTCTCCGCCCGCGAGGTCGTCCCCGACGACTACGGCGTGATCCAAACGACTGTTGACCGCCTCGTCGGCCGCGACGACGTCGATATCGTGGTGACCACCGGCGGAACGGGCGTCACGCCAGACGACGTGACCGTCGAGGCTGTAAGCGACCGCTTCGCCAAGCCGCTTCCCGGATTCGGCGAACTGTTCCGCCGCCGCTCAGAGTCTGAAATTGGGACGCGCATCGTCGGGACACGCGCCACAGCGGGGATTACGCAGGGCGTTCCCGTCTTCTGTCTCCCGGGCAGCGAGAACGCCGCCCGACTCGGCAGCGAGGCGATCATCGTCCCGGAAGCCCCCCATCTCGCGGGATTGGCGACGCGACACGAGCACTGACGGAGACCGTCTTCACAACTGTCGGGTCTCGGTTCACGTCCGTCTGAGGCGCCGGAACGGAGGACATCGGCCTCGGAGTCAACCAGTCAACACAGGTGTACTCTGCACCCGGTCGCGGCGGCTATGGTCGCCATCGCCCGCCGATATCGTCGCGAGGGTAGTCCTGATATGTCCCATTCAAGAACGAACTGACGCGACCGTTCTCCTCGCTCAGGGTCACCGACCAGAGGACTTCTTCGCGGGTCGAAGCCTCGAGCGCGCTCATATGTTTCGTTCCCATCCAATCGGCGTACTCCATATCGATCCCGTTCATCGACTCGTGACTGGGGCTCCGGACGCGGACCATCTGCTCTTGGATCGTCCCGTCGGCCGCGATGACAATCGCACCGTCACAGGTGAACGCCACGTCTCTCGCTGCTTCAACGAAGGCCTCCGCCGACTCAGAGATGACGCGACAGCGGTTCACTGGCCACTTGTTCGCCCCAAGCGGGTCGGTGTAATCGCTCACGTCGACGTCAGCAACCACGAGGAAGTAGAGACTAGGTCCGGACACGTGCTGCTCTTCCCACCGATCGAACCCGAGGCTTAGTGACTCCGCCGTGTACCGGAGAAGATCCATCAACTGCTGACTCGTCTCGTAATCTGTTCTTGATGCGTTGTGCTGGACCATTCTGGGTATGCGGTCATATATTAATGCGTCTACGAGCGGTATGATTGTAACGGCATCTTCACGCCACAGCCCCACAGGCTATGCGTGGCCTTTTAATGCCACTGCGACTACCTGCCGTATATGAGCAAGCAGGAACCACAGGAACGGGAGGACGGCGACGAGGAGCCGTTCTCCAGCGGGAAAGATCCCGACCTCCCCAGCACCGACGTGACGGAGGGCCCCGATAAAGCGCCCCATCGGGCGATGTTCCGTGCGATGGGCTTCGACGACGACGACCTCTCCTCCCCGATGGTCGGCGTCGCGAATCCCGCGGCCGACATCACCCCGTGTAACGTCCACCTCGACGACGTCGCAGACGCGGCCGTCGAGGGCGTCGAAGACGCCGGTGGGATGCCGATCGAGTTCGGGACGATCACGATCTCGGACGCCATCTCGATGGGCACCGAGGGAATGAAGGCCTCGCTTATCTCCCGTGAGGTCATCGCCGACTCCGTCGAACTCGTCGCGTTCGGCGAGCGGATGGACGCGCTCGTCACCGTCGCAGGATGCGACAAGAACTTGCCCGGAATGATGATGGCCTCGATCCGGACCGACCTGCCGTCGGTCTTCCTCTACGGCGGCTCGATTATGCCCGGCGAACACGACGGCCGCGACGTCACCATCCAAAACGTCTTCGAGGGGGTTGGGACCTACGCCGAGGGCGAAATGAGTGCCGAGGAACTCGACGACCTCGAACGACACGCTTGTCCCGGTGCGGGTTCCTGCGGCGGGATGTTCACCGCCAACACGATGGCCTCGATCTCGGAAGCGCTCGGGATGGCTCCGCTAGGCACCGCAGACGCGCCGGCCGAGTCATCGGAACGGTACGAGGTCGCTCGTCGCTCCGGTGAAGCAGTCCTCAGCGCTGTCGCGAACGACATTCGACCCTCCGACGTCCTCTCAAAGAAGTCCTTCGAGAACGCTATTGCACTCCAAGTCGCCATCGGCGGTTCGACCAACGCCGTCCTGCATCTGCTTGCGCTCGCCGCCGAGGCTGGCATCGACCTCTCGATCGGAGAATTTGACGAGATCTCTCGTCGGACGCCCAAGATCGCGAACCTCCAGCCTGGCGGGACGAAGACGATGAACGATCTTCACGAAGAAGGCGGCGTCCCCCTCGTGATCCGCCGACTCCTCGATGCCGGGCTCTTCCACGGCGACGCGATGACGGTCACCGGACGAACGATTGCTGAGGAACTCGAGGAACTGAAGCTGCCCGACGACGACGAGATCGAGGGCGAGTTCATCTACTCCGTCGACGACCCCTACCAGGAGGAAGGGGCGATCAAGATCCTCACGGGCAACCTCGCGCCGGACGGGGCGGTGCTGAAAGTCACTGGTGACGACAAGTTCCACCACCAGGGTCCCGCTCGTATTTTCGAGAGCGAGGAGGACGCAATGGAGTACGTCCAGCAGGGGCACATCGAGTCGGGCGACGTCATCGTCATCCGCAACGAAGGTCCGCAAGGGGGTCCGGGGATGCGCGAAATGCTCGGCGTCACCGCGGCCGTCGTCGGCCAGGGACACGAGGACGACGTTGCTCTCCTGACTGACGGTCGCTTCTCCGGGGCGACACGCGGCCCGATGGTCGGTCACATCGCGCCGGAGGCCGCCGTCGGCGGGGCGATCGGACTCATCGAAGACGGCGACGAGATCACCGTCGATATTCCCGAACGAGAGCTCTCCGTCGACGTTTCCGACGAGGAACTCGACGCACGGCGCGAGGACTGGGAACCCGCAGAACCGCAGTACGCGTCTGGCGTGCTGGCGAAGTACGGCAACGACTTTGATACCGCAGCCAACGGCGCGGTGACGAATCCCGGCGCGAAGCAGAACTGAACGTCGTCACGGAACAGGACTGGACGCCGCCACGGAACGTTTCGTGCGTTTCCGTCCAATTCAGACGCTCCACAAATTCCCCGACGTTTTCGCCGGCTTCAGACGGTCCGTAGATCGTCAGTCGACCGCCATCGGATCGCCGCAGCGGCCACCTCGTCGATACGTCTGATCATCTCGGCTTCGATGGTGGCGGGTTCGACGTTCGTTCGACTCGTGTGCGAGAGGACGATATGTGCCAGTTCGATCGGCAGATCGACCTGCGCGACGAGGTGGACCCCGTAATACGGATGCCCGAGCAGGTCGTGTACCTCGGTGCTTTCCATTCCCGAAAACTCGGCCAGTTTGCTCACGTCGTGAACGAGTGCGCCCGCGATGAGCACGTCGGTGTCGATGTCGAGCACCGCACCGCGACGGTCCAGAAGCGCCGCGACGAACGAAATCGCCCCCGCGGCCACGTCACGAACGTGGTCGATCAGATACTCGTCCGGGATCGAGAGGTCGCGCTGCGTCGGTGGCAGCCACGGCACTGACCGCAGATCGTCGATCTCGTTCTCGGCAATCGCCGTGGTCCACGCCTCGATGACGCCCGCGCGGAGGTCCTCGTCTTCGATCGCGTCGAGTTCGGGGAGCGCTGCCCGAACTGCTTCTTCGCTCATACGTTCGGGACGAAGGCGGCGAGCAAGTAGATTTCTTTGGCCCCGGAGGGGTCGATGCTCACTCGTCGGCGACGTCCCAGGTGGGAGTATAGACGAGGCTTGCGAGCAGAAAAATCGCCGCAACGGTGGATAACACCAGCGGGCCGAGGGGTCTCGAACTGCCGACACTCCCGGCCGCGACGCCGATTGCGATCACGACGACAGCCGTACATCGTCGAACCGTCCGTTGGAGGGCTGAGGGCGAGGACATACCCGCAGTTCGCTCGCTGCAAAAAAGTCGCTTTTGTTCGGCTACTGTCGCAATTGCGACTGATTGCCCACCTGACCACACGACTGCGGCCGATTCAGTGAGCGAAGACCTGTAACGGCTCCAACAGGCCGTCTCAGACTGATTCGACTACTGAGAGCAGTTCCTCGTAGTCAGGTTCGTTCGTCGGGTCTTCGGCGACCCAGTCGTGCTGCACGACACCCTCCTCGTCGACGACGAACACCGCCCGGTTGGCCACGCCCAGTAGGCCGAGGTCCTCGATATCGATCTCGAGGCCGTAGGCACTGATCGCCGCACGTCCCATATCACTGAGGAGGCCGAATTCGATTCCGTGCTCCTCGCGGAACGCGTTCTGTGAGAACGCCGAATCCGCGCTCACGCCGTACACCGTCGCGCCCGCGGCCTCGAAGTCGTCCGAGTGTTCTTCGAGCGCGACCATCTCGTTCGTACACGGCGGCGTGAACGCGCCGGGAAAAAAGGCGAGCACGACGGGACCGTCACCGAGCGAGTCGCCGAGGTCGAACGCCGAAACGTCGCCGTCCGCGAGTGTCGCCTGGAAAGTCGGTGCAGCATCGCCGGTCGTCGGGGTTTCTGACATCGTCGATACTCCGTACGTTCCGGACGTTCATAGCCTGGTGGGATACTGGTAGATGGCCTGATATAACTGGTGTCCATTCGCCGCCTATACTGAACTGCACTCTATTCCACCGCTGGCAGCAACGAACCCGGCGACCATTTTCTCCCGTCTAGTGGGTTATATATGGCATTCAACGACGTATTATGACCTTTTAGTCGCTTATTCCTATGCTGTAGCCAATTGTGCGTTCCACTCAAGAATCGATTCACGTTCTCCACGTGGACGATGGGTCACACGCTGCAGAACTGGCGGCCGAACTCCTCGAACACGATACCGGGCGGTTGGCCGTCGAAACGGCCGCGAGTCCGAATGAAGGCCGCAGTCGCCTCGCCGGCGCCCACTTCGATGTATCGTCTCCGATTACGAGATGCTTCGGCAGAACGGGATCGACTTTCTCGAATCCGTCCGTGACCAGCATCCAGAACTTCCATTTATGCTCTACACCGGGAACGGGATTTATATTAGCGTTTGCAACTGATTACACAGCCGATCGCACGCAGTCGAGCGATCGAGTGAGCGACGGGTTGCAAACGCTACTACAGCCAATCGCCAGCGAAGCCATCAGTGCCGGCGTGACGGATTATCTCCAGAAGGGAACCGGCACGGGTCAGTACACGCTGCTAGCCAATCGAATTATCAACGGCGCGGCGCAGCCGCGGGCCAAGCGAAAGATCACTCGAACGCAGGAGCGTCAGGAGCGCCACCGCGAGGCGCTCGTCGAACTGCTGATGAACGACGCTGTTCACGACAGGGGATTTCGAGATTGCCGTCCGTCGCAGCACAGAGACGGCTGCGGAGGTCCTGAACGTCTCTCGGGTGGACGTCTGGTTGGTCGATGACGACGACGACGATGGTGAGACGGCGCTTACCTGTGTCGGTCACTACACTCGCGAGACCGATGCCCACTCCGAGAGGAAGCAACTGGTGACGCAGGAGTATCTGACGTACGTCGAGGCGCTTCGAACTCACCGAGCCATCGACGCGACGAACGCGCACAAAGGCCCCCCTACGACGGAGTTGAGCGACTATCTGGACGCCAACGACATCGGCGCGGTGTCGGATGCGACGCTCCGGTCAGAGGGTGAAACGATCGACGCCCTGTGTTACGAGCACGTCGGTGTCCCCCGTGCGTGGACCGACGAGAGATCGATTTCGCTAGCGACGTCGCCGACGTCACGACACCGACGGTCGCCATCAACTGACGAGTCGTGAGCGCTGGGAGCTTTTCGGTATCGACTCCGAGACGGACACCGTCGGCCGAACCGAATCGGCATTCTTGCTGGACGACGTTGCTACCCAGCACCGGGCGAACGACCAGCGCACTCTCGACGAAGCGGAACCGATCGAGGTCGAAGCGGGGATGCCGACTCCGACGGGCGTCGAGGTCAACCTGACGCGCAAGTGACCGTATTATGACCGTGACGGTGAACTCCGCGACAGCTGTGCGATCTCGACCTCACGCACCACTCAGTAGCTCTGTGCGAAGCGCATACGGACGCAACAGCTGTTTCAGATCCGAACGTGTCCGAACGAACGAGATCGAATTCAGTCGAGCACGACGTCAGACTCAGTCGAGTGCGACGTCAGACCCAGCCTTCTTCGACGAGGAGCTCGCCGTTGAGCAGGGACGCCCCGGCCGCGCCGCGAATGGTGTTGTGTGCGAGGCAGTTGTACTTCAGGCCGTTTGCGGTCTCCTGAAGCCCGCCGGCGGAGATCTGCATCCCTCCGCCACGTTCGCGGTCGAGTCGGGGCTGCGGGCGTTCGGGATCCTCGAAGACGTGGATGAGTTGCTCCGGAGAGGAGGGGAGATCGGCGCTCTCATAAGAGCGCATCGCCCCCGCGGCTGCGTCGGGCGACGCGTCGTCCTCGGTCTCTGCGAAGACGTTCTCCAGGTGGCCGTCGAGCGTCGGAATCCGGTTACACGACGCCGCGACATCCATTCTGTGGAGTTCGAGTTCCGCCCCGTCGAACGTCCCGAGGAGTTTCCGCGATTCGGTCTCCATTTTGTCCTCTTCGCCGCCGATGTGCGGGATGGCGTTATCGATGATCTCCATCGAGGTGACACCGGAGTAGCCCGCCCCAGAGACCGCCTGTAGCGTCGACACCTGCACCGATTCGAGACCGAATTCGTCCAGCGCCGCGAGCGTGGGGACCATCGTGATCGTCGAGCAGTTCGGGTTCTTTACGAGCGCCCCGTCCCAGCCGCGCTCCTCGCGCTGAATCTCGATCAGATCGAGGTGACCGGGATTTATCTCCGGGATCGTCAGCGGCACGTCCTGAGCCATTCGGTCGTTCGAGGAGTTCGAGGAGACCACGTATCCCGCATCGAGGAAACTCGGTTCGACCTCCCGTGCGACACTTGACGGGAGCGACGAAAAGAGGAGGTCGATGTCGTCTGGGACGTCTTCGGGCGTCGTTGCACCAACGGTCATCTCCGCGACGTCGTCCGGGATCGGGGTGTTCACGCGCCACTTCGCCGCCTCGCGATACGACTTGCCCGCGCTGTCTTCGGAGGCCGTGAGCGCCGCCAACTCGAACGTCGAGTGATCGTCGAGAAGTTGAATGAAACGCTGTCCGACCGCACCGGTCGCACCGAGAATGCCCACACGTACTGTCATTACCGTTGGCGTGGGAGACACACACATAAGGCGGTTTGGATTTGCGCCGCCCGTCACGGCAATCGTCGAACCTGTCTCGGTGGGCACCTGGTCCGGTGAGGCTGACCACTTCGCATATGAGTTCCGAGCGTGACTGTCGCCGGACGAGAATCTCGGCCCCTACTGCTCGATCGGTGCCTCCCGGAGCAAGACCCCGGTCGAACTGACGACGAGAACGGCACCAGCCACAGCGAGCGCGAACAGGGGGCGACGACGCCGCTGCCGAGTTGGAACGGAACGACGGCGAGTCCGCTGACCATCGCCATCGCACTGAGCACGGTCGCACGTCCCATCGTCTCGATACGGTCGGTGATGTACTGGCCGGCAAACGAACCCGTCCCGTCCGAAAGTCCGCAAATCAGCCGGAACGTCGGCAGCGCGAGCACGGGGACGAAGTACATCCCAACCAGCCCGCCGCCGCCGACGAAGAGGGGCCACAAAAACCACGTCCGAAGCCACAGACGGGCACGAATGGCTCCCGTATAGTACCGTAGCGCTTGCAAGTCTTCGCTCACTCGATCGCACGACTGCGTGCGATCGGTTGTGCAATCAGTTGCAAACGCTACTATAACTCAGACCCGCGCCGCAGAGACTGTACGCTGCGTAAAACCATCCGAACAGTGACCGCACCTGCGACTGCGAGACGCCGAAGTCGAGGACGACCGTCCCGAAAATCGGCTGGAGGAACACGAATACGAAATACATCACTCCGGCGTGGAGGACGCAGTAATAGCGGACGAACGCTCGTACATTCCGCTCTGAGATGGTTCGCCGAACGATTGACAGGGTGTGACGGAGACTCAACTCCCTCGTGTCGGTTCGCTCGTCGGTCTCGGGTTCGTCTACCGTCAGGAGCACGAGTACACCGACTGCGGTGACTTCGGCGGCGACAGACCACGGATCCGACAGATCGATACGCCCGAGATATCCCCCGACGACGGCCGCTCCGGAACCGATCGCCAATGCGATAGACTCGCCACGCCCACGAATAGGGGCGAACTGGTCCCCGGAGAGGTCGTCCGTGAGGGTATCATACAGCCACGCGTTTTCACTCCCAGAGCGAAAGTTGTAGCCCATCGACCAGCAGACGTACAGCACCGCGAGCGCCCAGAACGAACTAGACAGTCCGATGCCGAGCAGTGTGAGGAGGATGAGCACAGTACCTGTCAATAGATAGTTGCGCCGACTGACGCGGTCACCGACGTACCCTGTCGGAATTTCACCCAACAGAGTCGTCAAATTGTATATCGTTTCGAAAGTGGCGAGTTACGTGAAATTGAGCCCCTGTGCGAGAAAGAAAAATACACAATCGGGCGACAGAACTCGACCGCCTTCGTCGACTTATAGAGAACGTAGTTCAGAACGCTTCCGGGAGAAAATCGCCTGATCGCCGGAAGCGAACGGCCACACTGGCGTTGGATATGCGAGTGAGATAATGATTGTGTTATGACTCATCCGACAGCAACGGGCGATCAGCGCCGGTATCTCGGCTACATATGTCACTTCTCCGACGTTTCGGTGACCCCGCAGGGAACCCCAGTCAGTCTCCTTCGCGCCGCGTGCCGAGATCCCACCTGCTAACCGCGCTACCACCCGACGCCTCCGCCCGGCGAAACAGTCACTCGGCTGACTCATCGAACCCTTTAATAGGTGTTTCGGGGCCTTCTACATCCGGCTCGGAAGTTCGACGAACGTCGAATCACACTTCGTTCGGAATCGACAGATAGAGGTGCCGCGTTTCGGAATACATCGGCAAATGTTCAGCAAAGTCCTCGTTGCTAACCGCGGGGAGATCGCCGTCAGGGTGATGCGGGCCTGTCGCGACCTGGGCGTGCGAACCGTCGCGGTCTACAGCGACGCTGACAAGCACGCCGGGCACGTCCGCTACGCCGACGAGGCGTACAACATCGGTCCCGCACGCGCTGCGGACTCCTACCTCGATCACGACGCCGTTCTCGAAGCGGGCCGGAAGGCGGGCGCGGACGCTATCCACCCGGGCTATGGATTCCTCGCGGAGAACGCGGAGTTCGCCAGGCGGGTCGAGGAGAGCGACTTCGCCTGGATCGGGCCCTCGGCCGACGCGATGGAGCGCCTCGGCGAGAAGACAAAAGCCCGCTCGCTGATGCAGGCGGCCGACGTGCCAGTCGTTCCGGGGACGACAGAACCAGTCAGTTCCGCCGACGAAGTGAAAGCCGTTGCCGAGGAGTACGGCTATCCGGTCGCGATCAAGGCCGAGGGCGGCGGTGGTGGCCGCGGCCTGAAGGTGGTCCACTCCGCGGACGACGTCGAAACGCAGTTCGAGACCGCACAGCGGGAGGGTGAAGCCTACTTCGACAACTCGTCCGTCTACGTCGAGAAGTACTTGGAGTCGCCACGCCACGTCGAGGTTCAGATCCTCGCCGACGAGCACGGGAACGTCCGTCACCTCGGCGAGCGCGACTGCTCGCTTCAGCGTCGGCACCAGAAGGTGATCGAAGAGGCCCCCTCCCCGGCGCTCGACGCCGACCTTCGCGAGCAAATCGGCAACGCGGCCCGGCGAGGCGTCCGCGAGGCCGGTTACACCAACGCCGGAACGGTGGAGTTCCTCGTGGAAGATGGTGAATTCTACTTTATGGAGGTCAACACCCGGATCCAGGTCGAACACACCGCCACTGAGGAGGTCACTGGCATCGACGTCGTGAAGTGGCAGTTGCGGATCGCCTTCGGCGAGGAACTCGGATTCGATCAGGCGGACGTCGAAATCGACGGCCACGCGATCGAGTTCCGGATCAACGCCGAGAACGCCGCCGAGGACTTCGCGCCCGCGACGGGGTCGCTCGACACCTACGATCCCCCGGGTGGAATCGGCGTACGCATCGACGACGCCGTGCGACAGGGCGACGAAATCGGCGGCGACTACGACTCGATGATCGCGAAGTTGATCGTCGCGGCCGGGAGTCGAGGCGAGTGTCTCGCCCGTTCGGAGCGGGCGCTCTCTGAGTTCGAGATCGAGGGGATCGAGACGATCGTTCCGTTCCACCGGCTGATGGTGACCGACCGGACGTTTCGGGCGGGCGAACACACGACCAAATACCTCGATCAAGAACTCGACCGCGAGCGCATCGACCAGGCGGTCGAGCAGTGGAGCACAGCCGAAGCAGAGACAGACGACGATGACGAACCAGGAGACGACGCGTCCACCGAACGGGAGTTCACCGTCGAGGTCAACGGCAAACGGTTCGAGGTGAACCTCGAAGAGCGCGGTGCGCCGCCGATGCCGGAGGTCGACGTCGCCGCGAGCGGTGGGGGCAGATCGGGGGCCGGTGCGGCCGGCCCGGCGACAGAACCCGACGCGGGAGACGAGGAGGAGGTGATCGTCGAGGCAGACGGCGAACAGGTCACCGCCGAGATGCAGGGGACGATCCTCTCGGTGCCCGTCGCGGAGGGCGACGAGATCGGCGCTGGCGAAGTCGTCTGTGTGCTGGAGGCGATGAAGATGGAGAACGACGTCGTCACCGAACGCGGCGGGACGGTCTCGCAAGTACTCATCGACGAAGGGGACAGCGTAGATATGGACGACACTCTCGTGATACTCGAGTGAGATGAACGCGACCAGACGGGCGATCCTGGCGGCGCTCGCAGCGGGCCCAGTCACTGGCCCCGCGTTGGCGGACCGACTCGACGTGTCGCGAGCGGCCGTCTGGAAACAGGTCGAATCGCTTCGCGAGGCGGGGTTCCGGATCGAGAGCGGCGACGACGGCTACCGGGTCGAATCGGTCCCGGCCTACGGAGCTGCAGCGATCGAATTCGATCTCGACGCGCCGTATCGGATCGAATACCACGAGGAAATCGGGAGCACGAACGACCGTGCGCGCGAACTCGCCGAGGCCGGAGAAGTCGGTATGGCCGTCGTGGCGGACGAACAGACCGGGGGACGCGGCCGACTCGACCGCGAGTGGACCGCACCGAGCGGCGGGGTTTGGGCCAGCCTCCTGCTTCGGCCGAACCGGCCACCCTCGGCAGTCCCGATTTACACGCTCGCGGCCGCTGTCGCCGTCACACGTGCAGCGCGCGAGGCCGGTGCCGACGCACGAATCAAGTGGCCCAACGACGTCCTGGTCTTCGATTCGCGCGAATCAGCGCCAGAGACGGAAATCAGTAGAGACAAACTCGCGGGAATCCTGACCGAGATGGAAGGCGAGGCCGACCGCGTCTCCTGGCTTGTCGTCGGGATCGGGGTGAATGCGAACATCGACGCAGAGGCGCTTCCGTCGGGTGCGACCAGTCTCCGCGCGGAGGTTGGGGACGTTGACCGGCGCGTGTTCCTCCAGCGCGTCCTCGAGGAGTTCGCGTCGCTGACGAGCGAGGCGGGAGACCTCCGGAACGTGTTGGAGGCCTGGCGGGATCACGCAGCGACGCTTGGTCAGCGAGTGCGGGTACAGACGCCAACAGAGACCGCCGAAGGCGAGGCCATCGACGTCCGATTTCCGGGGTCGCTCGTCATTCGCACAGAAGGTGGAGAACGCGTCGTCACTGCGGGGGACTGTGAGCACCTCCGACCCAGCGGCTCAGAGTGAACGAAAACGCAGAAAAAACGCCCGCCGCGGCCGACTGCCTCAGTCCTCGCCGCCGTCCGTGAGCGGACGGCCGCCGGCAGTGAGGACACCGTCGGCGATCTGTCGCGCTTCGGCCGCCGAGGGTCGCGTTCCGTCGACGAATCGATCGCCCAGTTCTTCGACGACGGACATCACGTCGTCGAGTTCGCCCTGTTCTGCCACGTCGGCGAACACATCCCCGTAGGCGTTCGCTTCCCAGTGGCTGATCTCGTAGTCATACGTCTCACTGTCTGAGGCAACCGAGTATCGGAGTTGTCGGACTGCGTCGGACGGGTGCATATTGATGCGGAAGATCTCCATCTACTAAAATGTACTCGGACTCGTAACTGAGTTAATTAGTCGGTTATGCTGGGGGTGTCGGGACCCGACAGGCGGGCCGCCGAGTCCGCGACTCCGACACCCTTAGGAGACGTGGACGCCCCCCGTTCGATATGTCTCGTGACGAACGGGTCGGCGTCGCACGGCGGGCGGCCGGTGCGGGCGCGACGCTGGCCGTCGAGCGGTTCCGGACGGATCTCGACGTCGAACAAAAAAACGGCAAGACGGACGTCGTGACGCAGGCCGACCGAGACGCCCAGGCGGCCGTGATCGAAGAGATCCGCGACACCCACCCCGATGACGCGGTCGTCGGCGAGGAGGAAGGCGCACTGAAGTCAGTCCCGGAGACGGGTGCAGCGTGGGTCGTCGACCCGATCGATGGGACGAACAACTACGTCCGCGGAATCCGAACTTGGGGAACCGCTGTCGCCGCTGTCCGCGACGGCGACCACGTCGCCGCCGCGATCAACCTGCCCGCTCTCGGCGACGAGTACTGGACGGACGGGGAGGCGACGTACCGCAACGAAACCCCGGTCTCGGTGTCCGCCGAGGACGACCCCGAGGCGGCCGTCGTCACACCGACGATGTGGTGGGACTTCGACGCCCGCGACCAGTACGGTCGGGCCTGTCAGGCAATGGTCGACCGCTTCGGCGACCTCCGACGCGTCGGGTGCGCGCAGGCCGAGCTAGCCGCCGTCGCCGACGGCTCACTCGACGGTGTCGCCACCAACATCGTGGCGCACCCTTGGGACACGGTGGCCGGCGTGGCAATGATTCGTGCAGCGGGCGGGACGGTAACGGACCTCACCGGCGATCGGTGGCGACACGACTCCGTCGGACTCGTCGCCACGAACGGCAAAATCCACGACATGCTGCTTTCGGCGGCCCGCGAGATCGACGCAGCGGAGTGATCGGTGCCAACTCTCGCGCGTGGAGACGCGCCGAGAGACCGTGTGGCGTGACCACAAAGAGCAAGTCTGTGCGGGTCCAACGAACTCTATGCAACTCGACGAGACGAACCGGTCGATCCTCCGAATTCTCCAGTCTGATGCGCGCAAGCCGTTCAGCGAAATCGCCCGGGAGATCGAGATGTCCAGCGCGACTGTGCACGATCGCGTCGGTCAACTGGAGGACGAAGAGATCATTCAGGGGTACCACACGAAAGTCGATCCGCGGGCTGTCGGTTACGGAACGTCGGCAGTGGTCGGACTTCGTATCGAACAGGGTGAGGAGGATAGCGCGGTCAACCGACTCCGGAACATAGAGGGCGTGCAGGAAATCCACCTGACCACTGGCGAGTGGGATGTCGTTCTCCGGGTGTACGCTGAGGACACGGACCATCTCCGGGAACTGATGTTCGACAACATCGCGCGAATCGAGGGGTTCTCGCGGTCCCAGACGATGGTCATCCTCGGTTCCGAACTCGAATCCCACTCGCTCCCGATCTGACGGCGCCCCCGCCCCGCTCTCATCGGTGCGGGCCTCCGCTGCGGACCGGAATCCTCAACACGAACCCAACCGGCTTTGCGTGTATGTCGACAGTCGCCGAACGCGTCGGGGCCGAACCCGAACGGCTCTGGATCGGCAGCGTTCTCACCGCTATTGCCGTCCTCATCGGCGGGTCGATCGTCCGTCCTGAACTCGTCTACGACGGCTTCATCTGGCACTACTTCTGGGGGCCGGTTCAGGCGGACGCCAACTCCGCCGTCTGTGCAATCCGGCCGGAAAGCACCGTTGAGTACCTCTACAGCACGGCCGCCTGCGCGAATGCGGCCGAGCCAGTCGCCTACCCCGGCTACACGCTCGTCTCCGAGGTGGGCTATATGGTGACGCTCCTGGTCGCACTCACGGGCGTCGTCTTCCTCCTCCGACGGCTCGATCTGGGCACCGACCGTCAGTTCTTCTTTGCGCTGATCCCGTTCGTGTTCTTCGGCGGAGCACTCCGCGTCGTCGAGGACGCCAACGACGCCGTCCCCGCCGCTGAGGCACTCATCAGTTATCCACTGAATACGCTCGTCATCAGTCCGATCATCTACTTCACCGTCTTCGCAATCACACTCGTCGCGGTCGTTGCCGCCGTCGCGACGGCGCGCCGCGGGCTCGTCAGTCGATACGATCGACTCCTGTTCGGTCTGGGTAGTGCCACCCTCGCCGTGTCGCTGGGCTACCTCGTGTCGCTCGTGATCAGCGGGGCCGAGGGCGTCGAGTTCTACCCGCAGGTGCTCGGGGTCGTTCTCCTCGGGGCAACGCTGTCAGCGGCCGTTACGTGGGAACTCATCGAGCGATTCGCCCCCGCGATCAACGCCGGTACCGGTCGGGTCGGGTTCGTGGTCCTCTGGGGCCACGCGGTCGACGGGGTCGCGAACGTCGTCGGACTGGACTTTATGACCGCCCTCGGTGCCGGGCCGAATCTGGTCCCGAAGCATCCGGTGAATCAGTTCGTCGTCGACGTTACCGGCTCGGTTCTTCCGCCGTCCGTGCTCGCAGTGACGGGCGACACCTGGCCGTTCTTGCTGGTGAAACTCGTCGCCGCGACGTTCGTCATCTGGGTTTTCGAGGAGAGCATCTTCGAGGAGAGTCCGCGCTACACTATTCTGCTGCTGATCGCCGTGCTGGCCGTCGGTCTCGGCCCCGGAACGCGGGATATGCTCCGTGCCACCTTCGGCGTCTGAAGCGGCTTAGCAGCCGCTGTCAGGCGATTCGTCTTTCCACTCTGGGGTCCCGCGGAGAATCCCACGGAGTTCGGTGAGCGGGCCGCCGACTTTGATGCCGTTGCGGGTGATCTCGAACTCCCGAAGCGTCCGCTCGAAATCGCTAGTCCGCATCTTCAGGACGCCGATGACCTTTCGCATCTCTCCATTGATCTCGATGTGTCGGAGGAAGACGATGTTGTCAGCGAGGTAACTGATGCCCACGTTCGTCGCCTGAAACTCGCCGGTGATCGACGCGACCTCGTCGATCAGGACGACTGTCACGCCCATATTCTTCAGATAGCGACCGAGAGAGTGCAGGTGCGTGACGAGGTCATCCTCGTCCCCCTGGATACCGAGTTTGTACCCGGCGATTCCATCGATCATCACGATGTCGGCGTCTTCCTCTTCGACCTGTCGACGGACCCGCTGGGCGAACTCCTGCGGCGAGACGGCGAGCGGTTCGATCTCTTCGACGGTGAGCGTCCCGCGCTCGGCCATCTGTGCGACCGGAATGTTGATCGCCTCCGATCGCCGGGCGAACGTCGCCTCGGACTCCTCGAAGAGGTACATCACCGAGTGCTCGCCGCGACCGGCCGCTTCCTTCATAAACTGGGTCCCGGTCGTGGTCTTCCCGACCCCGGTCGGCCCGCTGATGACCGTGACGGTCCCCCGGTCCAGGCCCCCGTTGAGCAGTTCGTCGAGTTCTGGAATTCCAGATGAGATGGGCTCTGAGACGAACTCCTGGGCGTACTCTCCGGGCGAGAGTTGCGGGTGTACGACCAGCCCCTCGTCGGTGATTGTCATCCCGTGATTGCCGCTGTGTGTCGGCGACCCGCGGAACTTCGGGACGGCGATCGATCGGCCGGTGGAGGCGTACCCGAGTTCGATCGTTCCATCGCTCAGAAACTGGAGGTCGTCGTCGGGTTCGGACGCTGTCGCCTGCGTGGTAAACAGGACCGTCGCTCCGTGCTCGCCCATCAATCGCATAAACGACAGCGCGTGCTTCCGGAACTGGAAGTCGTCGCTAGAGAGCTCTCGAAACTGGGAGATCGGATCGACGAACACCCGATCGGGTTCGACCGACGCCACGCGCTCGGAGATGGCCTCGATG
This sequence comes from Halobellus sp., assembly GCF_042218505.1. NCBI lineage: Archaea > Methanobacteriati > Methanobacteriota > Halobacteria > Halobacteriales > Haloferacaceae > Halobellus > Halobellus sp. Next base: position 7,897 of record NZ_JBDGQZ010000019.1, on the reverse strand, counting down.
ATCGGATCGCGCTCGACCGCGCTCGCCTCGAAGACGTCGTACCCCTGATCGCCGGTGAAGAAGTCCGACTTGGGGCTCAGATCCAGGAACTCGATGCCGTCGAGATCGAATCCGAGCGTGGCCGCGTTCTGTTTGATGTCCGCGGTCTGCTCTTCGAGGTTGATGAAGAGGGCAGTCCCGCCCGCCGCGAGACCCTCCGTGAGGTAGTGCAATCCCAGGATCGACTTCCCCGTTCCCGGGTCTCCCCGGACGAGGTAACTCCGCTGGGGGATGAGACCGCCGTGCAGGATCTCATTGAGGCCGGGCACTCCGGTCGAGATCCGGTCGATGTTCGGTGCCTCCGTCCTAGTTCGATCGCCGTCTGAGTCGTGAGTCATAGGTTGATGTCGATGCCGGTGTCGATTGGGTCACTCGGGCGTCCGCCTCACGGCCTGTGAGAGGAGTCTACTGCTGGTGTGACCGATCGGACCGCCTCGGTGCCCCGTGACGTCGGTGGACTGCTCCGAATCTTCCCTGGAACCGACCGCTCATTATAGTAGTGCCTTTGAACCGGGTTGTGGGACCCCACCGGCCGGCAGCGCCGCGGGAGGTTTTTATGCTGAAAGGCGGCCAGACGCCGTATCTCAGTATAGATTGCCGCACGGCGGACTGCGGGTGTCCGACACACCGTCGTGCGGGCGGTCCGTGTCGGCTGCTCACTCCGCGACAGCGACGCATCGGTCCACAAATCCGACCCCGTCGCTCAGGGAAACGGATGGTACGGTCGGTCCAGTTGCGCCTCGAACCCCAGTTCAGTCGGGACGGTCCGAGCCCGTGCACCGAAGAACGGATCTCCCTGGAACAGCGGCTGTGCGGTCGGAACGAGCACGCGGACCGCCTCGAACCCGAGCGACTCGACGTCGGCCGTCGTCAGGCGTGCGGCGTACGTTTCCAGGTCTGCCGCGCCGATTCGCTCTACGACCGCGTCGAGTTCGCCCGCGCCGTCCGGAACGGACTCCGGACCGACGCTCGCCGCCGGCACGGTCGCCTCGGCCTCGACGAACGACCGTGCCGCCTCCGGAAACGTCGCGTACTCGCCGATTGCCCCCCCTTCGGCACTCGCCTGCTCTGGTTCCATCGACCGCAACTCGGTCCAGTTTTGCAGCGCCTCCGCGAGTGCTGAACGCGCGGCCGCGACCGGGTGGAGCGATGCGTCTGACCCGACGGCAAACCGAGGCCACTCTCCGTCGCGGTGGACGGCCGCGACGACGACGGGAACGTCGACGTCCTGAGTGACCAGGAGCGTCGTCACCGTCAGCGCTTCCGCCCGCGCCCGCTTCCGGAGTTCCTGGAAGTGATCGTCGCTCACGGACAGCGCCAGCGGTTCGTACGACGAGTACCACGCCAGCATCGTCGCGTCCCGCTCGATCACCTCGTAGAGCCCCGAGAGCAAGGCCTCCGTTCCGCAGTTGCCGAGTCCGAGTCCGGTCGTGATCGCGGGCTTGTGCTGTTCTGTCGGCGGGGGGTAGTGGACGAACTCCGCCGGCAGCGACACGCGCTCGTCGCGCTGGAGGTCGACCCCATCGACCCACGGCAGCGGTGTCTCCGGAGCCACCGAGGGTGTGTCGTCCGGTCTGACGAACGCCGAGGGAGGCACCGGTCGTGAGCGCGTCCGCTCGGGAGCGACGGTGAACTCGGCGCTGTGATAGACGCCGGCGCAGTACCGTTCGAGGCCCTCTCCCAGTGCCTTCATAAACGCCACGTCCCAGTCCGGATCGACGCCGGCCGCGAACTCTGCCGCGCGCGTCTCGCTGAACGTGCTGGTGTCGACCGTCTGCGCCAAATAGTAGGGTACCGGGAACGACTCCTGTTCGCCGACCTGCGTGACGATGCCGGTCCGATCGTCGAGCGCCTGCTCCGCTCGGCCGAGCGCGTCGTCGACGCCGACCGTCCGGTGACCACGTCGCAGTTCACGGTCGCGGGATTCGGGATCGGGGACGGCGAGGATCGGCCGTTCCGCGGCGATACCGGTGCCGGCGACCTCGACGGCGGTTCCGGCGACAGACTCCGACCCGGCGAGAAGCGCCACGCCGCGTCGGCCCGCGAGTGCGCCAGCGAAGCGGACGGCGCTGCGATCGCCGGACGGCGACCCCGATGACTCGGTCGTCGCACCCACTCGCGTCCGGAGGTCGGCGAAGTCGGGGCTTCCGACACCGAAGACGGAAACGCCAGCGTCGACAGCAGTAATCGGATGCCCCCCGAGCCCGCCGATTTCCACTGTCACCAGGCGCTCAGCCCGCGACTGGACCGCGTCCAGCTCCCGTCCCGCTGGCGCAATCGCGAGCGTCAGCGCCGGGTCGTCGGGGTCCGCCCGAGTCTCGGCGTCGATGTCGGTGAAGGCGGCCCGGGCGGCTTCCGCGGCCGGGCCGGTCCCGACAACTTCGATTACGTGCGTCATAGGTCTCTTCTCGGGAGTGACCGAAAAAAATCGACGGGTCTCGGCTGTATCGGCGCAGTCTCTCGAATTGACGGGACGTGCATACAGGCACAACCGCGGTAAAATTAAGTAGATAACACATAACAATAGTCGTATGTCCTCCGAAACGAACGTACTCGCAGATAGCGTCGAGTACGTCCTCACTTCAGCCCTCCCCGGGGAATCCGACCACGGCCCCGTGTACGTCGTCGGCCCCACCTCGGCAATCGTCGAAACGCTCGTCACGCGAACCCTCAGCACGGACGACTCGCCGGGGGTCCGAGTTCTGGCCACTGAACAACTGCTGAAATCGGCAACAGACGACTTTCTCGTCGCCAGCAACGCGGCAGACCTGCTCGATTCGGGCGCGCTGGACCTCCGAACCGTCGACGCCCCCCCGGACAACTCGCTCGTGGTCACCGACTCCTCGATTATTGCGGTGGTCACCGTGGGCGACAGAGTTGCGGGGTTATCGACTGAGGACGACAGCCTCGTCGACACCGCAGCGGACACGTTCGCAGCGCAGTTCACGGCCGCTCGGGAGTTCTCGCTGCGAACGCCGGCGCTCTCGGACGTCAGGGAGTCTCTGGAGGCGGCCCTCGGCGCGAACGTCCGCGAGGAGTTCGATGCGGTGTTGACCTCCCTCGAAACCGTCCAGGACGCCCGTGCTGGGCTCGACGAGGTGACGATCAGCCTCCTCGTCGCCGCGCGGAACGAGGTGCTGCTATACGACGTCTCGAAGTGGGGCGAAGACGTCGGTATCGCCAGCAAGGCGACGTTCTCCCGCACCAAGACGGAACTCGAAGAGAGTGGGCTGATCAAGACCGAGAAAGTCCCAATCGATGTGGGCCGTCCGCGCCTGCGACTCGATCTCGCCGATAACCGACTCCGTGAGGCTGACGTGACAGATCTCGCCGCCGTGGCGCGAGACCTGCTCTATTGAGTCTGTCTGTTTTCGATGCGCTCACCACCCGCGGCTTCGACGAGGTGAGGCCGAATGAGGTCGGTGACCTGGTCGTTTGCGCTGTCAACGACTTCGACGACGCCGTCATCGAAGACGTATCCGGACGCGCCCGGGCACTCTGCGAGCGGTTCCCGCTGTACGAATAATCCGTTTGAGAGGGCGTCTCACTGCCTTCTGTACGGAGTCCGACGAATTCCGACGCGCCGACAAATCAGCACATTTGAAGTGAGCCACGCGCGCTCTGTATCATATGACGGAGATCATCGACGGTAACGCCGTCGCACAGGACATCCGAAACGGCCTGCTCGAAAGCATCGAGACGCTCACCGAGGCCGGAACGACACCGTGTCTCGCGACAGTGCTGATGAACAACGACCCCGCGAGTGCCTCGTACGTCAGGATGAAACACGAAGACTGCGAAGAGGTCGGAATCACCACGAAGGACGTCGAGATCGAACCCGACGCCCCCGCCGAGGAACTGTTCGACACAATTGACGCACTGAACGCCGACCCCGAGGTCCACGGGATCTTGGTCCAGATGCCGCTGCCGGACCACGTAGACGAGCGCGAGGTCCTGCGGAGCGTCGACCCCGCGAAGGACGTCGACGGCTTCCACCCCGAAAACGTCGGTCGTCTCGTCGCCGGAAACGCGCGGTACAAACCGTGTACACCCCACGGCGTTCAGAAACTCCTCGAAGCCGCAGACGTCGAAACCGAGGGGGCCGAAGCCGTCGTCGTCGGCCGCTCGAACATCGTCGGCAAGCCGATGGCGAACCTCCTCATCCAGAAGGACAAGGGCGGAAACGCGACCACGACGATCTGTCACTCCCGGACCGACGACCTCGCAGAGAAGACGCGGAGCGCCGACATCGTCGTCGCCGCCGCGGGCGTCCCCGAGATGGTCACGGGCGAGATGCTCACCGAGGGTACCGTCGTCGTCGACGTCGGCATCAACCGCGTCGAGACCGACGAGGGTTCGGAACTCATCGGCGACGTGGAGTACGAGAGCGCCAAAGAAAAAGCGAGCGCAATCACGCCGGTCCCCGGCGGCGTCGGGCCGATGACCCGCGCGATGCTCCTGTGGAACACGGTCAAGGCGGCCAGCGAGGTCGCCGGAATCGAAGTCGATCTACCGTAACGCGACGCCTCGTCGCGCCGGCGATCCCTATCGACTGAACCCGCTCGGGCCACCGGGACCGCCCGTCCCGCGCGGGCCGGAGGACCCCGCGATTTCGGTTGTCTCGACTTCGGGTTCGGGCGTCACTTCTTCGCCGTTGACGTACCTGACGAACGACAGGTACAGGTCGCGGCCACAGGGACTCTCTGCGGCCGGATCGTCGACGTCGTCGGCGTCGCTCCGGTCACTCGTCCACCGGGCGGCGTCGTTGTCGCTTTTGCCGCAGGTGAGGCGGATCCCATCTGCGGATTCGTAGTCGCCGCCGGGGGTGGTGTACTCCCATCCGACGAGCGGGTATGGCGTCACCGACTTATCCGAGAGATATCCCTCCCGGTCCAACTCGAAGACCGCGCCGCAGTGAGGACAGTAGTAGCGAACTGGATAGCTCATCGGTATAATTCGGTGACGAACGGACTTAACAACCCCGGCAGCGGGCGGAACCGTCCAGGGACTGCCGCTCGTCTCTCGTCTCTTCACCCAATGGTTTATTTGCGAAACCGCGGCCAACGCCGCTATGCGATGAGAGCGGCCGCGGGACGTGACGCGGGTGTGCGGCACGGCGTCCCGCGTGAGGAAGTGTGCCGCCTGTCAGCCTTCGTTCCGCTCGGCGGGTCCGGGCTCGAGATCACTAACGTACCGGAACGCGATGCCGGCGCGCTGGGCGGTCACCTCGTCACGCTCGGAGTCACCGACGAACACCGTGCGCTCGACGTCGGCGTCTAACAGTCGGACCGTCTCCAGCAGCGGCGCCGGATCCGGCTTCCACACGTCGAGGCTGTCACGACCGACGATTGTGTCGACGTGCGGTGAGAGGCCGTGCCTCTCCAATGCCATCCGGCAGGCGTCCTCGCAGTTGAGCGAGCAGACGCCCTCAGCCTCGAAGGTCCCGACGGCGTCCGCCGAGGGGAGTCGTTCGGCGCTTGGGGCCTCCGCTCGCTCGTGGTCGGCGATCGTTCGCTCGACGTCTGCACGGAGCCCCGCGTCGTCGGCCCGCTCCAGAAACTGCCACAGATTCTCGCCGGTCGCGTCGAAGCCAGCGGCCTCGAAGACCTCCGCTACGTCGCGGGTGACGACGTCCCAGTCCACGGGGAGATCCACAAGAGTTCCGTCGAGATCCCAGACGGCGGCGTCGAAGGTCGAGAGGGATCGCTCGGCTGTCGCAGGCGAACTATCGGTCATCGTCAGTCGTAGACTCCCCTCGGAAAAAGGCGCTTCGGAACGTCGGGGTCTCGGCGCGGCCGACCCGCGGGTTCCCAGACGCCTGACCGGGCAGATCAGTCCGACGGCTCCCACCCGCGGAGGAATTCGAGCACGTCTTGCGGCGTCGCGTCGAATCCACCGCCCTGCCCGAACGGTGGGCCACCGCCGCCACCGCCACCGTAGGCGTCTGTCACGCTCTCGACGACGTTTCCGGCGTGGACACCGCTGTCGGGGCCGGCAGCGACGACAACGAACGGCCGCTCGCCGTCCCCGATTGCGCAGATCACGCCGGTGTCGGCGACGGTCTTCTTGACCACTTCGCCGGCCTCGTTCGGGTCCGCGTCGGCGAGGACGCCGAGCCGCCAGGTCGCCTCACCGTTCTCGGACGCCTCGAAATCGGCTATCGCGGCCGACAGCGACTCGCGTTCGAGTTCTCTGATGCGCGATTCGAGGTCGTCGCGCTCCTCGCGGACCGTCTCGGCCGTCGCCGCCAGGTCATCGAGGTTGGTTTCGAGTGCCGCTGCGGTCGCTTTGAGCGCCCGGTGACGGGCGACCTGCCGGTCGATGCCCGTCGGGCCGACGGCGAACTCGACGCGCGTGAGTCCCTCGCCGGGATTCGACCGATCGAGGACCGTCACCGGCCCGACCTCTTGGGTGTTCGACACGTGCGTCCCGCCGCAGGCGGCGACGTCCCAGCCGTCGATATCGACGATCCGAACGGTGTCTGCACCGGCCATCACGCCCTCTTCGGTCTTCGTGTTGAACGCTACCTCGTCGCGAGCGGTCGCTTCGTCGGTCGGCAGTTCGTACCACTCGACCTCCAGGGAGTCCCACACCGCCCGGTTCGTCAGTCGTTCGAGCTCCACGAGCGTCTCGTCGTCGATGTCGGTCGAGGTCGTGAAGTCGACTCGGACCTTCTCTTCGGAGATATCGAACCCACCGTATCCGAGGTCGTCCAAGAGCCGGCGGCCCGCGCCGTACAACAGATGACTGGCCGTGTGGGCGCGCATACAGTACGTTCGGAAGTCGTCGTCGATCACCCCGGACACCGCTGTCCCGACGTCCACGGCCGGTTCTGAGGCGAGGACGTGGCGGACCGCCTCGCCGTCGTCCTGCACGTCGACGACGCGAATTCCATCGATGGTTCCGGTATCGGCCGGTTGGCCGCCGCTTTCCGCGTAGAAGTACGTGCGATCGAGCGTCACCTCGCAGCCGTCGACGTCAACGACCTCGGCAGTGAACTCACGGACAGTCGGTCCCGCGGGCGCGCGAGTCTGCATACCCGTCGTTCAAACGATCTGACGATAAAAATGCTGGTAGTTCCGGTCGGCCAGCCTGCCACTCACTCGTCGACCAGTTCGACGTCCAGTCGCTCTTCGAGCGCTCTGACGAGTGAACCGCCGACGCCGGCGCGGGTCGCCCGACCCTGTTCGACCGCGACGACGTCCGCCTCTTCGGCGTCAAATTCCTCAGCCAGTTCTTCGGTCGTCAGTCCGGCGTCCTGTCGGGCAGACTCGACGCGGTCGCCGTAACTGGATACCAGGTAGGGAAGCGGGTCGCCTTCGTAATCGGTTCCCCCTTCCTCCCAGTGGGAGGAGTCACCCCTCGTCTGGTCGTACATCCGGGCCTGTTTCTGTGCGGCGCGTTTGCGGCGCGAGTTCTCGCCCGACCCGGCCCCGCTGTCCGTGCCCGACCCCGAGCCGGACCCGCGTGTGTTCTTGCGTGAGTCATCGTGCGGCGCGCAGTCGCCGCAGACGAGCAGTTCCGCGCCGGCGACGTTCGCCCGGCGGAGGTTGCCAGTCGACCGTCCGCAGAGTTCGCAACTGTCCCCGTCGCCTCCGCCACCGCTGCCGCCGGTGGAGTACTTCGGCATAGCGCCTCGTACTGGCTCCATCGTTTAAAACGTACCCCCGTTTCGGCGGACGTGTCACGGACGCATCGCTGTCCGATGCGACCGTCGGAGAACTGTGCGTGGGTGCTGTGTCCCCGAAGGGAGAGCACCTGCATCGAGTGGCGGATTTTCCGCCGTGCGATGCGTGGGACCGGATTTGAACCGGCGGACCCCTATGGGACAGCGCCCTCAACGCTGCGCCGTTGGCCT